>JAIRWZ010000091.1 GCA_031268615.1 Actinomycetes bacterium
GCCTTGGCGTTTAAGGTAATGACTGACCCCTTCGTTGGAAAGTTGACGTATTTCCGTGTGTATTCCGGCCAACTGAAAAGTGGCTCGTACGTGCTGAATTCCACGAAGGACAATAAAGAACGTATCGGTCGTCTGCTGCAAATGCATGCCAACAGTCGCGAAGACGTTGACATTGCCGCGGCGGGCGATATTGTGGCGGCGGTGGGCCTGAAAAATACGACTACCGGGGACACCTTGTGTGATGACAAAGCCCCGATTCAGCTGGAATCTATGGTATTCCCGGATCCCGTTATTGACATTGCCATCGAGCCAAAGACCAAGGCCGAGCAGGATAAATTGGGCGTTGCCCTGGCAAAACTGTCTGAGGAAGACCCGACTTTTCGGGTGCGCACTGACACTGAAACGGGCCAGACTATCATTGCCGGTATGGGGGAGCTGCATTTGGAAGTCATCGTTGACCGTCTGCTGCGCGAGTTCAAGGTTGAGGCTAATGTGGGCAAGCCGCAGGTCGCCTATCGCGAGACGGCGGGCAAGGCCGTCACTAACGTGAACTTGAAATTCGCGCGTCAATCCGGCGGTCGTGGACAGTATGGTCACGTCGTCATCAATCTGGCTCCGCGCGAGCCGGGAGCGGGCTACGAGTTTGAGAATAAAATTGTCGGTGGCGCGGTACCCAAGGAATATATTCCCAGTGTTGATAAGGGCATTCAGGAAGCGCTGGAATCCGGGGTCATGAGCGGATTTCCAACCGTTGACATTGGCATTCAGCTGGTGGATGGCTCGTACCATGAGGTGGACTCAAGTGAAATGGCGTTTAAGATTGCCGGTTCCATGGCGGTCAAGGAAGCCTTGCGTCGCTCTAACCCCGTGCTGCTTGAGCCGGTCATGTCAGTTGAAGTGGTGACTCCTGAAGAATTTATGGGCGACGTTATGGGCGACCTATCCAGCCGTCGCGGACATATTGAGGGGATGGAACCGCGCGGTCGCGCGCAAATCGTGCGTGCCAAGGTGCCGCTCTCCGAAATGTTTGGGTATTCCACCGACCTGCGCAGCAAGACGCAGGGACGTGCGGTCTATACGATGACGTTTAAGGCCTACGAACAAGTGCCGAAATCGGTAGCGGAAGAAATTGCCGCCAAAGCCGGTCTGACGCAGGTTAAGTAAGGGAAAGGAAGTTTCTGTGGCACAGAGAATCAGGATACGTTTGAACGGCTACGATCACGAAATTGTGGATGCTTCGACGAAGAAAATCGTCGAGACGGCGCTCAAAACGGGCGCGAAAGTGGTGGGACCTATCCCACTGCCGACTTCGCGCAACATGTATTGCGTTATCCGTTCGCCCCACAAGTATAAGGACAGTCGCGAGCAGTTCGAGATTCGGACTCACAAGCGTCTGATTGACATTATTGACGCCACGCCGAAAACCGCGGACTCGTTGGGTCGGCTGGATTTGCCCGCCGGGGTTGAGATTGAAATCAAGGCGTAGGACGGAATGGGAGATTTACGATTATGGTAAAGACGATACTGGGACGCAAGCTGGGGATGACCCAGGTCTGGACAGACGGGGGAGACCTGCTGCCCGTGACGGTCATCGAAGCCGGCCCTTGTGTGGTGACGCAGGTGAAAACTGCTGACAAGGAAGGCTATGATGCCCTGCAGGTTGGCTTTGGCGAGATTCGCGAAAAGCTGGTCAACAAACCTGCCGCGGGACACTTTGCGAAGGCAAAGGTAGAGCCGAAGCGTTGGCTTGCCGAGATACGGCTGGAGGCTCCCGCCGAGCAGAAAGTGGGAGACGTTATAGGTGTGGACGCACTCACTGATTCAAAGAGCGTGCATATCACCGGCGTCAGTAAGGGCAAGGGTTTTGCCGGTACCATGAAGCGCCATAACTTTAGCGGTGGTCCGGGCGGGCACGGTTCGCATTTCCATCGTATTCCCGGTTCGGTTGGTCAGGCTTCGACGCCGTCACGGGTCTTTAAGGGCAAGCGTCTGCCGGGGCACATGGGTACCGATACGGTGACCGTGCGCAACTTGAGCGTGGTGCGCGTGGACGCGGGAGAAAATTTGTTGGTAGTAAAAGGCGCTGTTCCTGGTGGAAAGGGCGCGTTGCTGACCATTACGGTTGCGGACTGACGGTAGTGCGAGCGAGGAGATTGAGAGCATGACAACTCTGAAAGTGAAAGATGTGAAAGGAGCGGACGCCGGTAGCATGAGGGGCGCGGATACGATTTTTAAGATCGAGCCGAACACCTTTGCCATGCACCAGGTTGTGCGCAGTCAGCTGGCGGGCGCCCGTGCGGGCACCCACCAAACGAAAACGCGCGGACAGGTGTCCGGTGGCGGTAAAAAACCCTGGCGGCAGAAGGGTACCGGTCGTGCGCGGCAGGGTACCATTCGCGCGCCGCAGTGGGCTGGTGGTGGCGTTGTGTTTGGACCGCACCCGCGCAGCTATGCTTTTAAGGTGCCGAATAAGGTCGTCAAACTGGCGATGAGGTCGGCGCTGTCGGCGAAACTGGCGGATAAAGAGCTGGTGGTAGTGGACGCTTTGGATTTTGAGGCGCCTTCGACCAAATCTGCGGCGGTCGCGCTGTCGGCTTTGGGAGTCGCGGATACTAAAGTGACGGTGGTGCTGGGAAACGAGGACACAAACGCGTTCCTGAGCTTGCGCAATCTGCCGCGGGTGCGTCCGATTTTTGCCTTTGAAGCTAACACCTATGATTTGGTGGACAACAAAGCTTTGGTGCTGACGAAAGAAGCCGTGAAATGGCTGGGGGAGGTGTTGAGCTGATGTATGATCCCCGGCAGGTTATTCTGAAACCGATTGTGTCAGAGAAGTCATTCGATTTAATCGAGCGCGAAAATCGCTACACCTTTGAGGTGGCGAAGTTTGCGACCAAGCCTCAGATTGCGTCTGCGGTCGAGGAGATTTTTGATGTGAAGGTGATGAAGGTCAACACGCTGAACGTAACGGGTAAACCGCGTCGCGTGCGGGTTGCCAAGGGCAAGACCCGCGGATGGAAAAAGGCAATCGTGGCGCTGTCAGACGGCGACACGATTGAGATGTTTACGAGCTAGGCCAAGGCAACGAGAAAGGCGATACGAAATGGCGATTAAAAAATATAAGCCGACCAGCCCCGGTCGCCGTGGTATGAGTGTCTCTGACTTTTCAGAGATTACTTCCACGACACCGGAAAAGTCGCTGCTTAGGTCCCTGCCAAAAAAAGGTGGGCGCAATAACAACGGACGCATTACCGTCCGCCATCAGGGTGGTGGGCATAAGCGTCGCTATCGCGTAATTGACTTTAAGCGCACTAAGGACGGCGTGCCGGCGAAGGTGGCAACCATTGAGTATGACCCGAACCGGTCTGCTCGTATCGCGTTGCTGCATTATGCTGATGGTGAGAAGCGCTACATTCTGGCGCCAAAGGGACTGGAAGTCGGCGCGATTGTCGAAAGCGGCGCGAATGCTGACATCAAGCCGGGAAACGCGTTGCCGCTGTCCGCTATTCCGGTTGGTACCATCGTACATGCCGTGGAGATTCAGCCTGGCAAGGGAGCAGCTTTGGCGAGGAGCGCCGGTACCAGCATTCAGCTGATGGGTAAGGAGGGCAAGTACGCCATCCTGCGTATGCCGTCAAGCGAAATGCGGCGTGTGCTGGCGACTTGTCGTGCGACTATCGGTGAAGTAGGCAATGCCGACCACGGAAACATTACGATTGGCAAAGCCGGGCGCAAGCGTCATATGGGTGTGCGCCCGACCGTGCGCGGCACCGTCATGAATCCTGTTGACCATCCGCATGGCGGCGGCGAGGGGCGCAACAAGAGCGCCGGTCGTCACCCCGTGACACCCTGGGGCGTGCCCACAAAGGGACACCGCACCCGTCATAAGAATAAAGCCAGCAACCGCCTCATCATCAGGCGTCGTAAGAAATAAGAAAGGATACGGTTTAACGATGAGCAGAAGTCTCAAAAAGGGACCCTATGTCGAAGCCCGCCTGCTGTCCCGGGTGGCAGCGATGAACGAGGTCGGCGAAAAACAGGTCGTAAAAACATGGTCACGCGCCTCGACGATTTTTCCGGAAATGGTGGGGCATACCATCGCCATTCATGACGGGCGCAAGCATGTGCCGATTTATATCACCGAGTCCATGGTCGGACACAAGTTGGGCGAGTTTGCCCCAACCCGTACCTTCCGTGGTCATGCCGGCGATAAGAAGGGGAGGTAAGCTGCTATGTTTTCCAAAGCAGTAAGCAAGCATCAGCGTATCGCCCCGCGCAAGGCTCGGCTGGTCGTTGACCTGATTCGCGGGAAAAAGGTGGAAGATGCCCGCGCCATCGTGCGGTTCTCAACCCGGTCGGCATCTGAAACGGTAGAGAAGGCGTTGAACAGCGCCGTTGCGAACGCCGAACACAAAGAGGACCACCTGAAGGCCGAAAGCCTGTATGTCTCTGAAGCCTATGTTGACGAGGGTCCGACGCTGAAGCGTATTCGCGCCGGCGCCAAGGGTATGGCGAACCGCATTAACAAGCGGACCTGCCATATCACCATCGTCCTGGACAAGATTAAGGAGGCCTAAAGGCTTATGGGTCAAAAAGTATCACCAATTGGTCTGCGTCTGGGCATCATCGAGCGGCATCGGAGCCGTTGGTTCGCCGGGAAAGACTATGCGAAGACGCTGGACAATGACATTAAACTGCGCAAGTTCCTGACGAAGAAACTGGAACGCGCCGCTGTCTCGACTATCATCATCGAGCGCAAAGGCGAAAAGGTTGAAATCGAAATCTGGACGGCGCGCCCCGGTATTGTTATCGGCAAAAAAGGCGCCGAAGTTGACGAGTTGCGCAAAGAGCTGGAAGCTATTGCTGGCGTGGCCGTCGACGTAAAAATCGTCGAAATCGTTCGCCCTGAGCTGGACGCCAACCTGACCGCGCAGTCCATCGCCGACCAGCTGGTCGGCCGGGTGGCGTTTCGTCGCGCGATGCGCAAGGCGGTAACCTCTGCGATGAAGAGCGGGGCCTTGGGTATCCGTATCCAGTGCAGCGGTCGTCTGGGCGGCGCGGAAATGTCGCGCCGGGAATGGTACCGTGAAGGTCGCGTACCGTTGCATACCCTGCGCGCAAAAATTGACTATGGTTTTGCCGTAGCGCACACCACTATGGGCGTCATTGGCATTAAAGTATGGATTTACCACGGCGAGACCCTGCCGGGGCAGGTACCTCCGAACCCCGCCATCGAAGGGACCCGCGCGCCGCGCAGCAACCGCGAGCGACGGGGGAATCGTGACAATCGCGGCGGTCGTGGCGGGAGGAGAGGCTAACATGCTCAGTCCAAAACGAGTACGTCATCGCAAGGTGCAGCGCGGCTCGATGAAAGGTCAGGCTAAAGGCGGTACGAACGTCACCTTTGGCGAATATGGCCTGCAGGCACAACAAGCCGCCTGGATTACGAACCGTCAAATCGAAGCTGCCCGTGTCGCAATGACGCGTCACATGAAACGTGGCGGTAAAGTTTGGATTACGATTTTTCCGGACAAACCGGTCACGAAAAAGCCAGCCGAGACGCGCATGGGTTCCGGCAAAGGTAACCCCGAAGAATGGGTTGCCGTGGTCAAACCCGGCCGCGTGATGTTTGAAATCGCTGGCGTCAGCGAAGAGGTTGCGCGCGAGGCCTTGCGTTTGGCCGGTCACAAGCTGCCCATCAAGGTGAAGTTTCTCAAGCGTACCGATGGTGGCTACGTAGCGCCAGAGGGTGGCTATGCCTTGATGTCGCTGGAACCTGAGCCGGGACCTGGCGATGGCGCCGGTGTCGGTGCTGGTGCGGACGCTGAAGCTGCCGACGCTGCTGGCGGCAGCACAGAAGCAAAGGAGGGCTAGCATATGAAGCCTGCCGAAGTGAGAAAATTAAGCGACGATGAATTAGCCAAAGCCTTAGGCACGAGCCGCGCGGAACTGTTTAATCTACGGTTTCGTTTGGCGACCGGCCAGTTGGATGACACATCGAAAATCGCCATCGTTAAAAAGGATATCGCGCGTATCCAGACTGAATCGCGCGCCCGGAGTCTTGCCGCTGCGACTGCCGCTGTTGCCGAGACAGACTCGGTCGCCGTCGGCGCGGACGCATAGGGAGGATATGAGATATGGCAACGGAAACTGCAACGCGTAACCAACGAAAGACTCGCACGGGTGTGGTCGTGTCGGCTAATGCTGATAAGACCTGCGTGGTACGCGTTGAAAACCGCAAAAAACACGCAATCTACAGCAAGATGATTACGACCAGCAAAAAGCTGCACACCCACGACGAGTCCAACGAGGCCAATGTGGGGGATACGGTGATGGTGATGGAGACCCGTCCACTGTCGAAGTTGAAGCGCTGGCGCCTGGTCGAAGTCATAGAGAAAGCCAAGTAAGAAAAGAACGACAAGAAAGACAAAGCGAAGGGACGCAGGAAGATATGATACAGGCAGAAAGCAGATTGAAGGTCGCCGATAACAGCGGCGCGCGAAGATTGGCGTGCATTAAGGTATTGGGCGGCTCGAAGCGGCGCTACGCGCACGTGGGCGACGTTATTGTCTGCTCGGTCAAAGAGGCGCTGCCGGCAGGCAATGTGAAAAAAGGAGAAATCGTGCGTGCGGTGGTCGTGCGGACCAAAAAGGAAGTTCGTCGAACCGATGGCAGCTACATTGCCTTTGACGAAAACGCCGCTGTGGTCATTGACGACGCTGGAAATCCTCGCGGGACGCGTATTTTCGGACCGGTGGCGCGCGAACTGCGCGAACGCAAATATATGAAAATTGTCTCGCTGGCACCGGAAGTCCTCTGAGGGGGTAATGGTATGACTGCATTAAGAATCCGCAAAGATGACAAGGTCGTTGTTATCGCCGGCAAAGACAAGGGCAAGGAAGGCCGCGTACTGGCTGTCCATCCCGGCAGTCGGCGCGTCATTGTCGAACGCGTTGCCGTCGCAAAAAAGACGCAGCGCCCGACACAGACAAATCCACAGGGCGGTTTTGCTGACATTGAACAACCCGTTCACGTCAGCAACGTGATGTTGATTTGCCCGAAATGCAACAAACCGACGCGGGTGTCGATACACCGCGATACGGACGGGAAACGCACCCGGGTCTGCAAAAAATGCGCGAAAGATATTGACTAGGAAGCTACCTGAGGCGAAAGGTATAACTGTGGCAGCAAAAAAGAAAACAGAAGTGAGTGCGTCCAGTCCTGCGGGAGAGCCGCGGTTGAAACTGACGTATCAATCCGAAATCGCACCCGCGTTAAAAGAGCGTCTGGAGCTGGGCAATGTGATGCAGATTCCACGTCTGGAAAAGATTGTGGTTAACATGGGTGTTGGCGCAGCGGTAGCCGATGCAAAGCAACTGGACTCGGCTGTCGGAGACCTGCGCGTCATCACCGGACAACAACCGATGATTACGAAGGCCAAGAAATCCATCGCGTCATTTAAGGTTCGCGAAGGTATGTCTATCGGCGCCAAGGTGACCCTGCGCGGCAATCGGATGTGGGAGTTTTTTGACCGTCTGCTGGCAACAGCTATCCCCCGTATTCGCGACTTTCGCGGTTTACCGGCTTCTGCCTTTGACGGGCGTGGCAACTATTCGATGGGGATTACCGAACAGTTGATTTTTCCTGAAGTTGAATACGATAAGGTTGACCGTACCCGGGGTATGGACATCACCTTTGTGACAAGCGCAAAAACCGACGAAGCGGCCAGGGCTCTGCTGGATGCCTTTGGCTTTCCCTTCAAAGCGTAAAGAAAGGAACCTGTTGTGGCAAAGAAATCAATGATAGCGAAGGCGGCGCGTGTCCCGAAGTTTTCTACGCGCGGACACAACCGTTGTAATCGTTGTGGTCGTCCACGCGCCTATTATCGCCAATTCGGTCTGTGTCGTATCTGTTTGCGCGAGCTGGCGAATAAAGGCGAGTTGCCGGGCGTACACAAGGCCAGCTGGTAGACCCTATTAGTTTCGAGAGGAAGAAGCACCATGAGCATGACTGATCCCATCGCCGATATGCTGACCCGGATTCGCAACGCGAACAATGCGTTGAAAGAAATTGCGGAGATGCCGTCGTCGAAAAAGCTCGTCGATATTGCGCGAGTTCTGAAAGATGCCGGCTATATCACCAATTACAGCGTGGTCGAGACAGCCCCGGCCAACACCTTGCAAGTAACGTTGAAGTATGGGCGTGATAAAAAGCGCACGATTACCAATCTGAAACGTATCAGCAAGCCGGGACTGCGGGTCTACGCGAAAAAAGAGGACCTGCCACGCGTGTTAGGTGGTTTGGGTATCGCCATCGTGTCCACTTCGTCGGGAGTCATGACTGACGCCGAAGCTCGCAATGCGGGTGTCGGCGGCGAAGTCCTGGCTTTCGTGTGGTAAGGGAGGCTGAGGTAGAAATGTCGCGTATTGGAAAGATGCCCATCCCGCTGCCTGCCGGAGTTGAGGTTGACGTAGAGGGCAATGTAGTGACCATTAAGGGCAAGTTGGGTCAGCTGTCGCAGTCCTTTCAGCCTGAAGTCGCGGTTGCCCGTGTTGGCGATGAAGTTATCGTCACGCGTGTTGACGATTCACGCGTTGCCCGCAGCTTTCATGGATTAACCCGCACGCTCATCAGCAACATGATTGTTGGCGTAAGCGAGGGGTATTCCCGGAATTTAGAGATTGTTGGCGTTGGCTACCGTGCCACGCTAAAAGGCAAGGATATTGAGCTTGCTTTGGGGTATAGTCATCCGGTAATAGTGACCCCTGAGGAGGGCATTGAGTTTGAGGTGCCGCAGCCGACTAGAATTACGGTGAAGGGTATCGACAAACAGCGTGTCGGTCAGGTTGCCGCAGACATTCGCCCATGGCGCAAGCCTGAGCCTTACAAGGGTAAAGGCATTCGCTATGAGGGTGAACACGTTCGTCGTAAAATGGGTAAGGCCGCCGGTTAGAGGGCTCTGAGGGAATAAGGAGTAGCAAGCGAACATGGAAAAAGCAAAGAGAAAAAGCGCTTCGCTGGCCCGTCGTCAACGTCGGGTTCGTGGCAAGATTCAGGGTACGGCCGCGCGTCCTCGTTTGCGCGTGACGCGAAGTAATGCGCATATTTCGGCACAGTTGATTGACGATGTGTCCGCGGTCACCTTAGCCAGCGCCGCCACCAATGAGTCTGGACTAGCCGCCTCGCTGAAAGGCAGCGCGTCCAATATCGACGCTGCGGCGGTGGTAGGAGAAGCCATCGCAAAGCGGGGAGGAGAAGCTGGCATTGTCGAGGTCATCTTTGACCGGGGCGGCCACTTGTATCATGGTAGGGTAAAAGCGCTTGCGGACGCGGCGCGTAACGCCGGTCTGAAGTTTTAGGAGGAACGTGACATGGCACGAGCGGTAGCGCAAGTCAGCGAGCTGCAGGAAAAAGTGGTATCCATTAACCGCGTGAGCAAGGTAGTTAAGGGCGGCCGTCGTTTTGCCCTGAGTGCCCTGGTCGTCGTCGGTGACGGGGACGGACGGGTCGGCGTCGGTATGGGCAAATCTACCGAAGTTCCCAATGCCATCAAGAAGGGCATTGAGGATGCGAAAAAGAATATGTTCGACGTGCCTCTGGTTGGCGGCACTTTGCCGCATGAAATTATAGGAGAGTTTGGCGCGGGGCGTGTCCTGCTCAAACCAGCTGCTCCCGGTACCGGTATCATTGCCGGGGGTCCGGCGCGTGCGGTGCTTGAACTGGCCGGGGTGACCGATGTATTGAGCAAATCTCTGGGCAGCGCGAACGCCATAAATATCGTAAAAGCTACCGCGACTGGTTTGCAGGCGTTGCAATCGGCCTCTGAAGTAGCGGCGCGGCGTGGCAAGACCGTTGCAGAACTGTATGGCGTTGCAAAGAAAGAAACAGTAGCTGAGGTTGCGGGGGAGGCTGAGTAATGGCAAAGAAAGCAAAAACCCTGCGCATAACGCAAGTGCGTTCGGCTATTGGGAAAAAGTATGACCAAGGTCGCACGGTGCGCGCACTGGGCTTGAAGCGGATTAACGACGTTGTGGAACAGGCGGATACACCCGTCATTCGCGGCATGGTGTTCAAAGTCAAACATTTAGTGGAAGTTGAGGAGATTTGAGATGCAACTGAACGATTTGATACCGGCCCCCGGATCGCGCAAAGCGCGTAAACGCGTAGGGCGCGGTCACGGTTCGGGTCGCGGCGGTACCTCGACCCGTGGCAGTAATGGTCAGCTGTCCCGACCGGGCGGCGGCAAAGGCCCCGGTTTTGAAGGCGGTCAGTTGCCGCTGGCAATGCGTTTGCCAAAGCTGGGCGGATTCGTCCACCACGGACGCACGGAATACGCGGTGGTAAACGTCGGACGTCTGGATACTTTGTTTTCCGACGGCGACGAAGTAACGCCTGAAGCGCTGGAAGCAAAAGGCGCCATCAAAAGTGCGTTGAAGCTTCCCGTAAAGGTGTTGGGAAATGGAGAACTGACAAAAAAGCTGACGGTGCGCGTTGAGAAAATATCAGCTGCTGCCGCAGAGAAAATCGAGAAAGCCGGAGGAAAGGTCGAGTAGATGTTTTCCGCTATTCTGAATGCGTTTAAGATTCCTGACCTGCGTAAAAAGATTTTATTTACGCTGTTGATTGTCTTGCTGTATCGCGTAGGTTGTCATATTCCCGCCCCTGGTGTGGATTTGGATTTGGTGAGCCAAACCGTTGCGAACAACGCTGCATTCGGTCTGCTGAATCTCTTCAACGGCGGTGCGCTGGAGCAGCTCTCTGTCTTTGCCTTGGGCGTTATGCCCTACATCACTTCGTCGATTATTATGCAGCTGCTGCAGGCGGCCATCCCCACCATTGAAGAGTGGTCAAAAGACGAAGCCGGTCAGCGCAAAATCACCCAGATTACCCGCTACATCACCATTGGCATTGGCTTGGTGGAAAGCATTGGTCTGCTCTATACCTTCCGTGGAGCCATTCGCACCATTCCCTCAATACCGGGCTGGATTGCTCCTGTTTTGATTGTGGGCTCGCTCTTGGCGGGTACGGCGCTCATCATGTGGATATCGGAACTTATCACCCAACGTGGCGTGGGCAACGGCATGTCGATGATTTTTTTTTCGAGCATTGTTGCGCGTTTCCCCTTAGCCTTGGTACAGACCTTTTCCAATACGGCCAACACGGTATGGATTAACGTCATTACGGCGGTGGTCATTTTGGCCGTGCTGCTGGTCGTCATTTTCGTCGTCATCTACATTGAAGACGGACAGCGTCGTATTCCCGTGCAGTATGCGAAGCGCGTTGTGGGTCGTAAGGTCTACGGAGGCAGTGGTACCTACATTCCGCTGAAAGTCAATGGCGCCAATGTGGTGCCGATTATCTTTGCGTCGGCGATACTGACGATACCGGCACAGCTGGCGCAGATTTTTTCAAGTACCGCATGGTTGCAAAAAGTGGCGAACTTTCTCAGTGGCTCGACGACTGGTGGCGTGTGGTATTCGGCTTGGGGAAACTGGCTGATTACCTTTGTGCTGATTGTGTTTTTTGCGTACTTCTATACGGCGCTGGTCTTTAATCCCATCGACATCAGCGACAATTTGCGCAAACAGGGTGGTTTTGTCCCCGGCATTCGGCCAGGTGCAAACACTACCCGCTATATCGAGCAAGTTATGAATCGTATCACCCTGCCCGGCGCCTTGTTTTTGGGTGCCATCGCCATTGGGACCTCGATATTGTTCTCGCTGACGAATAGCCCCATGGTACAGCAGTTTGGCGGCACAAGCATTTTGATTATGGTCGGTGTTGCTCTAGAAACCATGCAACAAATCGAATCGCAGCTGAAAATGCGCCACTACGAAGGCTTCTTTAAGTAGGTAGATGGCGGGGCTGTACAACAAGTCATACATTCCTTTACCGGGCTGAGCCTGGT
>JAIRWZ010000068.1 GCA_031268615.1 Actinomycetes bacterium
CAGGCTGCCGAAGATTTCATGGCCTCTCACGAGGGTGTGCGGGTGCTGGTGTCCGGCATGGGCTCGTCTTCCGGTATCGAAGCGGTGGGCGAGACCCACACTGCCGACATCGGGACCTCGTCGCGCGACCCGAAAGGCGCCGAAGTTGACCTCCCCGTCAAATGGATTCCGGTTGCCAACGATGGCATTGCCGTGATAGTGCATCCCTCCAACCCGCTGTCCGCCCTGTCCAGGGCAGAGATTCGCGCTATTTTCGCCGGGGAAATCACCAACTGGCGGCAGCTGGGCGGCGACGACGTGCCGGTGACGCTGATAAATCGCGACGAGTCGTCGGGTACGCGCGACGCCTTTGACGTCACCATTATGGACGGCACGCCCTTCGACATCAACGCCGTGGTTCTGCCCGGAACCGGTCAGGTGCGCGAAGTCGTCACCCGCAGTCGCGGCGCCATCGGGTATATTTCGGTCGGTTTTGTGGCTCCTCGTTTTGTCGATACTCAGGTCAAAGCTCTAAGCATTGACGGCATTGAACCAAGCGACGCGAACATTGACGCGGAAACCTATCCCTTGGCGCGCAAACTGTACTTCATTTTGCCCGACACGGACAGGGCGTCGGGCACGAATCAGGAGGGGAATGGGGCGGACGAATCAGACATCGCAAAACGTCAGTTGGCCGGGCAGTTTCTGGACTACGTTCTGAGCGATGTCGTCCAAAACGGCGCCGTGCGCGACGCGGGCTTTTTGCCGGTTCTGTCCGGTCAGACTAACGGTCAGGCTGAACCTGAGCCTGGGGATGGGCTTTAAGCCACGATGAGCGATACCATGAGTGAGCGCGTCCAAACCAGCAGCTCGGCCGACGGCGTCGCGTCGGTTGCTGCGCCGAAGACCGGTCATTTGCAGCTGGTCAGTCGCAGTACGCAGCTGAAAGAGGCTGCGCTGGCAACCTTGTTTTTCCTGTGCGCACTGGTGGCGGTGCTGGCGGTGTTTCTCATATTTGCCTTTGTCGCCTGGAAAGCCGCGCCGCTGTTTTCTGAAATCGGATTTCTGGATTTTATCAGTGGGACGCAGTGGTCAGTTGCGGATAATGTCTACGGTATCGTTCCCTTTCTCGTCGGGTCATTGGTGGTGACGGCTGGCGCTTTGGTTATTGGCGCGCCGCTGGCGGTGATGACATCGGTGTTCCTGTCAGAAATCGCGGCTCCGCGGGTACGCGCGATTATCCGGCCCGCAGTGGAACTGTTGGCCGGGATTCCGTCGGTGGTCTACGGCTTTTTCGGAGTGGTTGTGGTGGCGCCCATCATCGCGCGCTTCTTCGGTGGTGCGGGCTTCGGTCCGCTGACGGGTTGGATTATTCTGTCGATTATGATTGTGCCCACGATAGCCACTCTGTCCGAGGACGCCTTGAACTCGATTCCGATGGGGATTCGCGAGGCAAGCTCGGCCATGGGCGCGACACAGTGGCAGACAATTTACAAAGTTGTCCTGCCTGCCGCCAAAGTCGGCATTATTGACGCCGTTATCTTAGGTATGGGACGCGCCATTGGCGAGACCATGGCTGTGTTGATGGTGGTGGGTAACGCGCCGCAGATGTTTGCTGGCATTACCGCGCCGATATCGACCTTGACCAGCCAAATCGTGCTGGGCATGAGCTATTCTTCAGGGCTGCACCGTACGGCTTTGTTTGGCATGGCGGCGATACTATTTCTGATTTCGATGGCGCTGGTACTGACGGTGCGTCTGATGTCGCGCGACGAACGTCGCAAGCGCAAGAAACGCGAGAGGCGGGCATAACATGACAGGGATGGACGTACTCGCTCAAAAAAAGCGCGAGCAAAAGAAAGGATTGGGCAGAGAACACGCGGCCAATCGCGTTGCGATAGCGGTGCTGTGGGTTGCGACTGGTATCACCGTTATCTTTTTGGCGATTATTCTGATTTACGTCGTCGTGCGTGGCATTGGCGTCATCAGCCCTTCCTTTATTTTTACCTGGCCGCATGGGGTGAACTCGGAAGGCGGCATTTGGCCAACCATCATCGCGACTTTGTATTCGACTGGTTTGGCCATGCTGATTACGACGCCGATTGCTGTGCTGGCGGCCGTCTATCTGGCCGAATACGCGGCGCAGGGGCGCATTGTGCGCGTCATTCGTTTTGCCGCGGACAGTCTGGCCAGCGTGCCGAGCATTGTGATGGGACTGTTTGGCCTGACCTTTTTTGTTGAGGCTATGCATATTCCGATGTCGATGTTGTCGGCTGCGATGGCGCTGACCTTGCTCATGCTGCCCATTGTCATGCGCACGACCGAGGAAGCCATCCGTTCGGTGCCCCGCTATATCCGCTGGGGTAGCTATGGTCTGGGCGCCACGAAGTGGCAGACCGTCAGCCGGGTCGTGCTGCCTTCGGCCGCGCCGCGTATCATCACGGGTCTGGTGCTGGCGCTGGGGCGTGCCATTGGAGAGACCGCGGTCGTCTTTTATACGATGGGCCTGGCTATCAACCTGCCCATCACGCCGATTGAATCCGGTCGTTCCATGGCCGTTCACCTCTATTTGATGGCAGTCGAAGGCATTAACCTTCCGGCAGCCTATGGTACGGCCTTTCTGCTGATGGT
>JAIRWZ010000103.1 GCA_031268615.1 Actinomycetes bacterium
TCCCTACGCGTCGTCAAAGTGCTGGAATACGAAGGAAAGGGCTTGAACCTCTGCTGGGAAACCTGTGACGGCATTCACGGACATTCCGGTCCTCATCAACCGCAGACGCTGGAAG
Organism: Actinomycetes bacterium; assembly: GCA_031268615.1. Classification (GTDB taxonomy): domain Bacteria; phylum Actinomycetota; class Coriobacteriia; order WRKU01; family WQUG01; genus JAIRWZ01. Next base: position 116 of record JAIRWZ010000103.1, read on the forward strand.
GTCAGGTCGTGCGTATTGCTGACCGCATTGCCTACATCAACCACGACATTGACGATGCCCTGCGTGCCGGTATCCTTAGCGAAAGCGATTTGCCCGCTGCCCCGTGCGACGTCTTAGGGCACACGAGCAATGCGCGTATCACCACGCTGGTCAATGATGTAATCGCTTCGTCAGTTGGGCGTGACCACATCTCTCTGTCGCCAAAAATCGAAGAAGCAATGCTGGAACTGCGTCGTTTTATGTTCGCGCAGGTGTATGAGTCTGACACGGCAAAAGGCGAGGAGCCGAAGGCAAAGGATTTGGTAAAAACGCTCTTTGCCTGGTACCTGGACCACAGCGACCGCGTTCCGGCTGAATATCGAAACATTGCGGGCACCACCCCCGTGCAGGCCGCCGTCGATTTTGTCGCTGGCATGACCGACCGCTACGCTCTGCGACGTTATGAACAGCTCTTTTTGCCTCATAGTTGGCAACTCTGAAGCGCGGGAAAACAACAACGCCCATGCCCCGCTTTTCAGAAGAGGACGTACAAAAGGTTCGCGAAGCCACCGATATCGTTAGTTTGATAGCTGCGCGCGTTGACCTGAAACCGCGCGGACGCGCGGAACATTGGGGCTGCTGTCCGTTCCACAACGAGCGGACCCCCAGCTTCAAAGTCGATGCTGACACCGGGTTATGGTATTGCTTCGGTTGTCAGGAACACGGTGACGCCTTCGCGTACCTGATGAAAACGGAAAACATGAGCTTTCCCGAAGCCGTCGAAGAACTGGCCCGACGCGCCAACATTACCCTAACTGTTGACCCACAGGCTGCCGCCCAAAGCGGTCGCTTGAAACGTATACGGGCCGTGTGTGCTGACACGGCGGCCTTTTACCACGACTACCTGCGCAAATCTAAAAGCTCTGGCGCCGCTGCTGCCCGCGCGTACCTCGGACGTCGCGGGTTCGGCTCGTCAGTGGCACAGACCTGGCAACTGGGCTATGCGCCCGGCCAGGCACAATTGCTGCGGCGTCTGCGTGACGCGGGGCACAGCGAAGAGGACATGCTCGCCGCCAACGTTGTGCTACGGACTACGAAGGGTTCGTTGCGCGACCGCTTTTATGAGCGAATCATGTTTCCCATAACGGACACACGCGGCCAGGTTATCGCCTTTGGCGGGCGGGTTGTCGGTGATGGACAGCCGAAATACTTAAACACTGCAGAAACTCCGGTATTCAGCAAGGGCCGAAATCTCTACGGCATCGAAAAGGCCCGCGAACATATCCTTGCTGAAAAAACTGCCCTGGTTGTCGAGGGCTATACGGACGTTATTGGCCTGCATGCGGCGGGATTTCAGAATGCCGTGGCCACGCTGGGTACGGCGCTGACCGCCCAACATGTCAAACTGCTCTCCCGCTACGCCGCGCGTATTGCCTACGTCTTTGACGGGGACCAGGCAGGTCAGCGGGCTGCTGAAAAGGCGGTTGCCTTTATCGACCAAACGCTTTCTCCCGAATTCAGCGCCGCGCCGGTGACGCTGGACGTGGTGATGTTGCCTGGGGGCAAAGACCCCGCAGAAATCGTGGCCGGCCAGGACGGAAAGGCAAGCTTTGCCGCGCTGCTAGACACGGCAAAACCGCTGCTGACCTTTGCCATCGACCGTCGCCTCTCCCGTTGGGATTTGGCGCGCCCCGAACAGCGCCAGCGCGCCCTGACCGATGCCCTAAGCATCCTCGCCCCTCTGCGCGGCTCGCTGCTGGCGACGGAATACGCCAACTATATAGCCGGTGTGCTGTCGGCGACCGGCGCTGATGTGGCCTTGGAACGCGTGTTGAGCGAGCTGAACGCAATGCGCCTTTCAAGGACAGAGACAGGCCGAGTGAGTACGTCCACACCTGCCTCATCTGGCGGCGGCGCTTTGTCAGTCGCTGGCAGTGAGAATGGGGGAGGGGACAGTGACACGGACCCACAGACTCCGGCTGCATTAACCAAGGCAGAGCTGATTGAGCGGGAACTGCTGGCTTTAATTATTGCGGAACCCGCAGCCCGCGCATGTGTTGTGCCACAGCTGGGTACGAAAGGTCTGCGCCATGAGGTGTACCGGGATGTGCTGGCAGAATTGCGGGCTCTGCCGCCGGAAACTTCCGGAGCCCACGCAACAGAGATGCTTAATACCAGTCATCCCGGCGTTGCCGCTATGGTCGCCGCCTATGATTTCAGTGAGGTGCGTGACCGGCTGGATGAGGCGTCGGCAGATATGCTGACACGCTTGCGTGAAGCCCAATTGGAAGCTGAAATAAGGATTTTTCGTGGAAACTTGCGAACCGGGGAAAGTACGGCGGAATTGATGCAGTCTTTAATAACGGCAGAGCAGGAACTTCATCAGCTGCGTGCGACGCGCTATAATTGATATGCGATTCGCAGTTTTCAGCGACTGATGTTTCAGACGAATTAGTCAGAAGAGGGGAAATTAATGAGTATGACAAAAACCGTGGTGGATCCGCAGGAAAAAAGTAAAAAGGCGTCGAAGCCGAAATCCGAGGCTTTACCCACCCTGCCGGAGTTCGCCAAGCAGGTGCATTTTAGCGCCGATATGACGCAGGCATTCAAAGAACTGTTGGCTGAAGGCAAAAAACTGGGCTCATTGTCAGACGCTCATATTCAGGACGCACTGGCTCTGGCGGTTGACGGGGATTTTGATGCTGACGCCATTTATACCTACATTAAAAAAAGCGGCATTCAAATTGAGGATGAAATTGCCAACGAAAGCATTGACCCCGATGAGGCCATTGCTCTCTTAGATGACGATGATATTGAGGTCAGCGATTCTGTTGCTGACACGGATGTTATTGCTGTTGCCGTTGACGAGAGCGATGACGGAGACGTAGAAGTAGACGTCGATGCTATCGAGGAAAGTAGCGTCCCGAAAAAACCTGCCGCTGATATCGATATTCATGAACTGGAAAGTATTATTCGCGAAACCGCAAAGCCGACATCTAAGGCGGGAAAACGTGCCCGGACGCGTGAGGTGACCACGGCCACGATGACGACTGATTCGGTGCGTATGTATCTGAAGGAAATTGGCAAAGTCAATCTGCTGACGGCCGCACAGGAAGTTGACCTGGCGAAAAAAATTGAAATCGGTCTGGAAGCGACCGACGAGTTGGAATTGGCAGACGTCGAAGGAACGACCTTGCCTCGGCCCATCAAACGCCGTTTGGTGCGACAGGAACAAATTGGTCTGGACGCGAAAGACAAGTTAGTCGAAGCCAATCTGCGTCTGGTGGTATCCATCGCAAAGAAATATATCGGGCGCGGCATGTCATTTCTCGATTTGATTCAGGAGGGTAATCTGGGTCTGA
>JAIRWZ010000116.1 GCA_031268615.1 Actinomycetes bacterium
TTCTCTATAATCAAATAATACACACAAAAAAACCTAACACATTTTTGCTTGGAACTTTACTGGAAGAAAGTATTATTACTATGGATTTCACCCTATCGCAATTGACAAATCGCGTTCGAGATCACGGGTATCTTTTCAAAATTAAACCTGAAAATTTTCCAATTTTGTTTCCCAATCCACGAAATTATCCACTATGCGAATATACGGATATTCCATTCTGATTCGTATGCTACCTCAAGCTATCGCATATTCTGCGCTCGGTTTTAAATTGCGCACAATACTGCAATAACATTTGATCTGATGAGCTCCCGGTTAAGCCAAGGGTAGGCTCAGTAATCACTCCGTCCTTGTCTCCACAGTTCATGGACGTACTCACTCCATCCCTGTCTCTACAAAAGCTCTCCGAAGCGACGGACGTAGGCGCGTTTGGCGATGGTGACCAGCACCATATAGGCCAGGCAGACGAAGGCCAGCCAGCCGAAGAACAGGCCCGGCGGCGCGACAAAGCCCAGTACACGACCCAGCGGCGTGAAAGGAATCGCCGTGCCGACTGCAATACCGGCCAGAGTCAGCGTCGTGACCTGCCAGGACGCGTGGCTGCCCACAAGGGGCAGCTTCGGGCTGCGCAGATTGTGCAGCACCAACATCTGCGTCCACAGCGATTCGATGAACCAGGCACCGTGGAACAGCGCGGCAAACCCTGCCTGCGCCGAAGGCGACAGCTGCCCATACGGAGCGCCAAATACCGCGGGGCCGATGGCCAACAGCATGACCAGAAAAGTCGCAATATCGAACAGCGAGGAGGTCGGACCCAGACACAGCATGAAACGCACAATGCTGCCCGCGTCCCATCGGCGCGCCGTGCGCAGAAACTCATCGTCCACGTTATCCCAGGGCATGGTCGTACAACTGATGTCATAGATGAGGTTCAGGACCAGAATTTGCAGCGGCAGCAGGGGCAGGAAGGGCAGAAACGCGGAGGCGAACAGCACTGACAGCATGTTGCCGAAATTGGACGAAGCCGTCATTTTGATGTATTTGATGGTGTTGCCATAGACCTTGCGGCCCTCGATGATACCCCGTTCCAGCACCATGAGGTCTTTTTCCAACAGGATGATATTGGCCGACTCTTTGGCGATGTCCACAGCCGTGTCAACCGAAATGCCGACGTCGGATTCCTTCATGGCGGCGGCGTCGTTGATACCGTCCCCCAGGTAGCCCACGGTATGACCACCCCGGCGCAAGGCCGCAATAATGCGTACCTTTTGTGTCGGGGACAGTTTGGCGAAAATGTCGGTATCCTCGACGCGCGCGTCCAGCTCTTCATCGGTAAGCTGCTCGATTTCTGTCCCCAGCAGCAGGTTGGTGACCTGAATGTCAACTTGACGGCACACCGCGCGGGCAACGGCATCATTATCACCCGTCAGCACCTTGATGTCGATGCCGTAGTGGTGCAGCGCGTCCACCGCGCCACGCGTCGATTCTTTGGGGGGGTCCAGGAAAGCCAGATAGCCTATTAGCACCATAGCGGTCTCGTCGTCCACCGAAAAGGCATCGGCTGAATCTGGGGACAGGTTTGTTTTCTGCGCAATGCCTAACACCCGCATGCCATCCAGATTGTAGCGGCGCACGGTGGCCAGAACTTCCGCGTTCAAATCTTCTGTCAGGGGCAGCACCAAGCCGTCATATTCCACATAGCGACACACCGTGAGCATTTCCTCGATGGCTCCCTTGGTAATCATTTGACGTTTGCCGGAAAGGTCGCTCACGACAACGCTCATCCGACGGCGATTAAAGTCAAAGGGGATTTCATCAACTTTCGTATAATCCTGAGTCAGATGGCTCATGTCCAGGTCATCGGCGTGGTCAATAATCGCCTCATCCAGCAAGTTGCGCAGCCCCGTCTGATAATACGAGTTCAAAAAAGCGTGACGCAAGACACGGTTATCCTCATTCCCGTGGACATCCAGCGAGTATTCCAACACGATACGATCCTGCGTCAAGGTGCCGGTTTTGTCGGTACACAACACGTCCATGCCGCCAAAGTTCTGAATCGAGTTCAGGTCTTTTACGATGACCTGCCCCCGTGACATCGCCACCGCGCCTTTGGCCAGGTTGACTGACACAATCATGGGCAGCATTTCCGGCGTCATACCGACAGCAACTGCCAGCGCAAACAGCACGGCCCCCATCCAGTCGTGTTTGGTAATGCCGGTCAGCACTAGAACCACCGGCACCATAGCCAACATGAAACGAATCAGCACCCAGGACACGGCATGGGCCCCACGCTCAAAGGAGGTCGGCGGTTGCTTGCCCGAAATCGCGTGTGCGACCTGTCCGAAATAGGTGGACGCGCCGGTCGCCAGGACAATACCGGTGGCAAAGCCCGACACGACGTTGCTTCCCATGAAGGTCAGGTCATCCAGCTCCAGCGGGCTTATCTCGGTGGCGTCAGGGGCTGTGGTACCAGCTGCGGTACCAGTAGTAGCGGCAACGGCACCAGCGGCGCCAGCGGCGCCAGCAACAGCAGCAACACCGCCAACACCAAGACCAGCGGCACCAGCGCCAACCCCTTCGCCATCCCCCCTGCCCCTCGTCAGCTGCGCGTACTTTTCCAGCGGCTCCGCCTCACCGGTCAGCGCCGACTGACTGACAAAGAGGTCCTTCGCGTCCAACAGACGCAAATCAGCCGGCACCATGTCACCAGCAGCCAGTCGAATGATATCGCCAACAACCACCTCGTCGATGGGCAGCTCAACCGTGTCCGAATTGCGCACGACGGCGCTGGTGGTCTCGACCATCTCTCCCAACGCCTTGGCCGCCGCCCCGCTTCGAGCCTCCTGCACGAAACGAAGCAGTCCGGAAATAGTCACCATCGTAACGACGATGATGACAGCAGTCAGCGATTTCTCTCCGGGAGGCGGCGCCAGATAATCAGTAAAAAAGCTAATCACCGCCAGCACAAACAGCACGACGGTAAAAGGATTGACAAAGGCTTCAGCCAGCGATTTTAACCAACGCGTCCTGGCCTCACGCACAAAAACGTTGGCGCCATAACGCTCGCGCATGACCTCGGCGGTCTGGTCGTCGTGCCCATCGTAGGCCGCGGAGTTATAGGCAACAAACAGCGTGCCGATATCCGCACGTGCGCCCTCGCTCAGACGCGCGCGCGCAGCGGCAACAGAATCGGGCGCGTCAGTCCTCGGCGCCCATCCGCCCGTGCGCGGACGTACCTGCGGGGCGTTCATGATACTCATCCCCATCTGAAACTATGTAGGTATACATTGAACTCCCCTCCTTCGCATCGTGGCCGCAAAACACCCTGACCACCCTACCACACTCCGCACCACTTCGGGCAACTTCCCCACATTTTTTTTCAAGTAAATAAGAACAAAAAGAAGTGAGTACGTCCATACCGGCAAGCTCTCTGCCGCAAGGCAACGCCACAGGTCTGGACGTACTCACTTCTGTTTATTTCCCCGTCCAACTCTGGTGCGTGGCAAGCACCGACTTCAGGTACTGACCGGTGTAGGACTCGGCAACAGTCGCCACCTATTCGGGCGTGCCTGTCGCCACGACGCTGCCGCCACGGTCGCCCCCTTCGGGACCCAGGTCGATGACATAGTCGGCGCTTTTTATCACGTCCAGATTGTGTTCGATGACCAGCATAGTGTTGCCCAACTCCACCAGGCGCTGCAAGACCTCCAACAGCTGACGCACGTCGTCAAAGTGCAGACCGGTCGTCGGCTCGTCCAGTATGTAGAAGGTGCGGCCAGTCGAGCGACGCTGCAGTTCGCTGGCCAGTTTGACCCGCTGCGCCTCGCCGCCGGACAGAGTCGTCGCGGGCTGCCCTAGCCGAATGTAGCCCAGGCCAACGTCAAAGAGCGTCTGCAGTTTGCGGGCAATCGCGGGAATGTTCGTGAAGAAATGCAGGGCCTCCTCGACGCTCATCTCCAAAATATCGGCGACTGATTTACCGCGATAGGTGACCTGCAGCGTTTCACGGTTATAGCGCTTGCCGCCACAGACCTCGCAAGGCACATAAATGTCGGGCAAAAAGTGCATTTCGATTTTAATCTGTCCGTCCCCTTTGCAAGCCTCGCAACGCCCTCCCGGCACATTGAAGGAAAACCGCCCCGGAGCATAACCGCGCATTTTCGCCTCCGGGGTCGAGGCGAACAGCTGGCGAATGTCGTCCCAGACCCCAGTATAGGTGGCGGGGTTAGACCGGGGGGTCCGGCCAATGGGCGACTGGTCAATGTCGATGACTTTGTCCAGCTGGGCAATGCCGCTCACCGTGTCAAAGGTACCAACCCGCTTGCGGGCATGATGGAGTTTATTAGACAGCAACGGGGCCAGCGTATCGCTAATCAGCGATGACTTCCCGCTGCCCGACACGCCGGTGACGACCGTAAAAGCGCCAATGGGAATGGAGACGTCAATGCCCTGCAAGTTATTTTGCACGACGCCGGTCAAAGTCAGCTCTCCGCGCTGCGGATTGCGCCGACAGACAGGAACGGGGATTTCCTTGCGACCAGACAGGTAGTCGGCAGTCAGCGACCGACGACTGCGCAAAATCTGGTTCGGCGTCCCCTTCGCGACGACCTCACCGCCGTGTTCCCCCGCGCCCGGCCCCATGTCCACCACAAAGTCCGCCGCGCGTATCGTTTCCTCGTCGTGTTCGACGATGATGACGGTATTGCCCAGGTCGCGCAGACGCTCCAGCGTCGCGATGAGACGGGCGTTGTCACGTTGGTGCAGGCCAATGCTGGGCTCATCCAGAATGTAGAGTACGCCCATCAGACCCGCGCCTATCTGCGTGGCCAGGCGAATGCGCTGGGCCTCTCCGCCGGACAGCGTAGCCGCGCCACGCTCCAGCGTCAGGTAGTCCAGACCCACGTCCACCAGAAAATGCAGGCGCTCGCGGATTTCTTTAATAATGCGTCCGGCAATCTGCACATCGCGCGGGGACAGTTCCAGCGCCTCAAAAAAAGCAAGCGCGGCGACGGCGGACAGCGAAGTCAGCTCGTGAATGTTTTGCTCTCCGACTGTCACCGCCAGGATTTCTGGTTTCAGTCGACGGCCACCACAGGTCTTACAGGGAACGTCTGACATGTACTGTTCCAACCTGTCACGCACCAGTTCGCTGTCAGATTCGCTGTGCTTACGCATGACCTCGGAAACAGCGCCATCCCATTTTGAAAACCAGTGGGTACGCCGACCGCTGCGCGTCAGGTAATCCACACGCACCCGTTCGTCGGGGTCCAGTCCAAACAGAAAGCTCTGCTGCACCAGGCTGGGCAGCTTTTTCCAGGGAGTGTTGACATCAACACCCAGATGCGCGGCCACCGCGGCCAACAGCTGCGGGTAGTAATTGCCTGACGAGCCAAACGAAGCCAAGGCGCCTCCGGCAATGCTCAGTTCCGGGTCAGGCACCAGCAGATTGGGGTCAACTTCCAGGCGAGACCCCAGACCGCTGCAATCCGGACAGGCGCCATACGGCGCGTTAAAGCTAAAATCACGCGGTTGCAGTTCGTTCAGCGAAATGCCGTGTTCCGGACAGGCCAGAGCCTGTGAAAAACTCAACTCCCGACGACCATCGCCAGCGCCAGCACCGTCGCCACCCGCATCACCACCCGCACCACCCGCGCCCATGCCACCGCCAGCACCCGCGCCACCATTCACGCCACCACTACCAGCACCACCGCCCACACCCCCGCGCGCCACCACCACCGTACCGTCAGCAATGCGCAGCGCCGTCTCAATAGAGTCCGCCAGCCGCCCCCGAATGCCAGGCCGCAGCTTGACCCGGTCAATGACCACGTCGATGTCGTGCTTGTACTTCTTGTCCAGGTCAATACGCTCGTCCAGCCCCCGCACCTCCCGGTCAACCCGCACACGAGAAAAGCCCTCGGCACGCAAGTCGTCGAACAGCTTGCCAAACTCTCCTTTGCGCCCCCGCACAATGGGCGCCAAAATCTGCACGCGTTCGCCTTCGGGCAGCTCCAGCACCGCGTCAACAATCTGGTCAGCCGTCTGACGCGAAATCTCGCGCCCGCACACCGGGCAATGCGGCACGCCCACCCGCGCGAACAACAGCCGCAGATAGTCATAAATTTCGGTCACCGTTCCCACCGTGGACCGAGGGTTGCGACTGGTCGTTTTCTGGTCAATCGACACCGCCGGAGACAGTCCGTCAATCTGATCAATATCAGGCTTATTCATCTGCCCCAAAAATTGCCGCGCATACGCCGACAGACTCTCCACATAACGGCGCTGCCCCTCGGCATACATCGTGTCAAAGGCCAGCGACGACTTACCGCTGCCCGAAAGCCCCGTAATCACCACCAACCGGTCGCGCGGCAAATCCAAATCTATATTCTTCAAATTGTGTTCACGCGCACCACGAATTACTATTTTGTCCGACATTCCTGACTCAACACTCCTTCTCGAGGCGAAAAACGTGTATCCTTGATTATAGCATGGCATGGAAAACACCCGTTCGTATATTAGCACAGTTGCTTCACCGCTGGAAAGGAACGCTACGACGCAGATGGGCATAACCACAAAACGCGGTGACGACGGCAGCACGCAAGCCGCGGCGGGAGGCCCACGCCTGTCCAAAGCCGCACCCGCAATACAGCTAACGGGCGCTATCGACGAGACGATTGCGGCCCTGAACTCTGTGTTCGTCTGTCAAGGAAGTGAGTGCGTCCAAACCTGCATCCTTGACCTGCAGACCACGCTGTTCCACGCTGCCTGCGCTTCCCTACCCACAGCTGACGCTGACGCGACGCTGTCCCGTTGGGAAGCGCAAATTGACGACCTTTCCGCCCCACTGAACCTCAACAGTTTTTCAATCCTGCGCACAAG
>JAIRWZ010000010.1 GCA_031268615.1 Actinomycetes bacterium
TATCCGTCGGAAGTCCAATGGGCGGAATGAACCCGACAGGGTTATCCGTTACCTCATCACTGGCTTCGTCGGTCCAATTAACGAATTCGTAGTACTCTGCAGCCGTAGCCTCTGACCCGAGCAATTCGCCTGTCGCAGCGCCAGTTGTTTCAGTAGCGCGCGAAACACTACCGCCGATATTCGCCACAACATCGCCGTCGGCGCCCTCGGCACGAAAATCATACTTCACTGTCAAGGCGTTTTCTTCATAATTGGCATATACATTGACAGCTGTCGATTCCTCGCTTGGCGCCATAACCGGAAAAGCGGTTGGTTCAAAAGCTGATTCTGTTCCCACTACCTCATCGTCATCATTTGTCCAGTTCACAAAGTGATATCCCGTCTTTCGGTACGAGTCGGCATCTATCTCCGCATCGGAAAGATTAGCACCCAGACCGGGATATACGGATTTGCTGGACGACAATAGCGAATCGTCAAATCCATCATAATAGTTGTACACGATTTCCTGTGGAGCGAAAACGGCGTTATAGGTTGCGGTTGCAGTAAACGATTCAGTCCAAGTTGTTTCTGTCGAGCTCGTCTCAGAACTGGTTAACCAGCCCGAAGTCGTCTCATCGCTAAACCAGCCCACAAAATAGAAATTGGGCGCTGGCGTCGCCACCAGTGTCGTTTCCAGTGTCGCGCCGATAGTGGTAACGGTAGAAGTCGTCACCAGTCCGCTCAAATGTCCACCTAGATAGTCAGTCTGAAGTTCTCCCTCTTCATCTAGGGATACTACCACCGTGTCTACGGTTACGTCTGCCACCGCAAACACGGGGAACAGTACGGATAGCAGCATCGCCACCGCCATAAGCAGTGACACTTTGCGTCTTGCATAAAACTTTTTCATAGTATTCCTTTCTTTGTCTCCCAGTTATTTCCTGTACTTCGCACTCGGTATGTCATAACTATGTCTCGCCTCTTAACCACCTCCTTTCTGTCAGTTTCACATCCTTTATCTGCAGTTTTTCAGTGAATTATCCGTATATTGGTGGTTTTTCACACCCGCATCCACAATCACATTTTCCGCAAGGTTTCATTTTCTTGCATACAGGGCATCTTGGTTCTCTCAGTATTGATTTTTCCCGTTTCACGGTAATCTTATAAATAGACTTCTTTGTCGTATCTTGTGCAATCACCCGTATCTGCACTGTTTTTGACTGACCCTTTGCAAGCGCCACCTTTATCTTGCCTTTGGGCAGCTTTTTCCACTTACCCTTCTTGCCCAAACGATACGTCATTTTCGACGAGCCACTTTTGCGTTTAGGTGTCAGTGTGACTGACTTCTTTCCTGCCGCAATCGTCAGTTTGTATCCGGATTTCTTTGACGCACTAAACCCCGGCTTTACTTTGCCAGACGAAGTCTTTAACGACTTTATGGTCGATACCGTATTAACCCATTTAGCGGTATAGCGCAGACCCATCACGTCAACTTTACGAGTCGGCTTTGCTTTTTCACTCTTGCGATACCAACCCACCAGACGATAATTGGTCCGGGATACCTTGGGCAGGGCACCCATTGCCTTGCCTTTCTGAACCCATCCGGTGTTAATGGTCTTCCCCTGGGAAATAAAGCGCACCGCATAATCCAGGCGCCAGTGAGCGTAAAACGTATACGTTTGTGCCTTGCTGAACGCATACGATGAGGTCAGGCGAGTGCCTCCTGACACAGCGGTATACCAACCCAGGAAAACATTGCGACTGTCGGCTGGCTTGCTGGTCGGAAAATCTGCCGCAGGGAAAGAAGACAACTTCCCCGGCACATAAACCGTCTTATACCGGGACGCTTGCCCATTGCGACCATCAAACTTCACCGTGACAACAGCAGTTGACCAGTGTGCGTACAGGGTGACATTGCGGTTCACCACATAAGATATGTTCACCTGTGTTCCGCCCGTTGCTGCCGTGAACCATCCTTGAAAGCCGGCATTCGCACGAACGGGTACGGGCAATTCACCCACAGCGCGACCTTGCATTACCTGCCGCGCCGCCACTGCTGCGCCGCCCTGCGTATTAAAAGTAACCGTATACTTTGGCAGGGGCGTACCCCACTCTTCTCCCACAACCAGCCTTGGGGCTGTGACATTCTCTGTGCCTGCTATCCGTCCCAGATACGTTCCCGACCCCCAGGAATACAGAGTTCCACCGGAGGTTATGGCAGCCGAAACATTACTGCCCGCAACCGCTGATGCCACACTGCCCACAACACGGATTTGTACCGGTGTGGTCTGTCTGGCTACAGTCGCTCCATTACCGACCTGCCCGTAACCATTCGCACCCCAACCCCAAAGCGTTCCGTTCGTGCGCACAACAAAGGTGTGAGCCTCCCCGATTGATGCCTGCTTCACCGACCCGGCAGAAGGTATCAAAAGCTCCGAACCTGGCAGACCGTAATAGCTGGTGGTCGCATTGCCACTTCCCGTTTGGGCGCTTCCGTTATACCCCCAGGTATATAGGTTGTCAGTTGATCTGGAATTACTAACCCACGCCCCGGTGACAGCCCCCGTCGAGGTGCGGTCACTTAACTCCACCATCGTCCAACCGCTTGCCGACCCTTTGCGCTGCGGAGAAAAGTACACGACTGTTCCGCCCGCTGTCATCTGCACCCTGCCCCACACCCAGCCAGTCCCATCATTTTTGACCCCGGCAGCACTTTGCCCACCAGCCGCAATCGTCATCCAGGTGTTGCTGTCCACTTGCCTGGGCGTCCCCACCAGACCACTGGCAAAGCCATTGCCCAAACCCAGACACCCCGCGGCTGCGTTACCCCAGGCGTACAGCCTCCCATTCGTTTTGAGTGCCAGAGAAAAATCATATCCGGCGGCAACCATCTTCCAATCAGTATCAGTACCAATGCGTATTGGTTGATTCCGACCGCTCGTTGAACCATCGCCCAATTGCCCGAACGCATTGCTTCCCCAGGTCCAGAGGCTGCCGTCCGCTTTAATGGCAAGGGTGTGCAATCCACCGGCATCCACGTACTTCCAGGCAGAAGTCGAAGCAACCAGCGCCGGCGTCGCCTGCGAGACAGCAGTCGTGCCCAGTCCCAGTTGTCCGGACGCATTGTTTCCCCAGGTCCAGAGACTGCCGTCCTGTTTCAATGCCACCATGAAATTATCGCCAATAGCCAAATTGCCGGCACTGGAATAGGCAACAGCAACTGAAGGAATTGTAAAAAGAACCATGACAACTGCAATAAGAATGGAATATATTCTTTTATGTTTGTTCACATTAAACCTCCTTCACTAATGTTTTTCTTTTGGCCAGCATCTGGGACAAGGTTTTCGGGTCACATTCTTATTGGTAAAGGCAGCGAGACCAGGATTAGGAAAAAGGGATTTTGCTCTGTACAAACTTATTGCGTAGTATTCTGCCTTGCGGTCAAAGTCTGGACAGGACCATTTATGGTAATACTTCTCGCTCTTCTTGTTTGTTGTAAAAACTACATTCTTGTTGATAGAATCTGCTTCAGCTTTCAGTTCAGCATAGTCATCCGGACCCTTCAGCGCTTTGTCACGCTCTGCAACTACTGCGTCATAGCCCTCTTGGTACACAGGTTCCTTCTCTGTATCAAAAATTGTTACCTTGTCATAGGCATCCTGGGTGACCACAGTGCCCTTTGCATCAGTAATAATCGTTGGCGTAGTTGGCGTAGTTGGAGGCTCGTAACCAGAACGACCATTCGCCACCAGTACAACAATCAGCGCAATAACCGCAATGCCCGCTATCAGATACGGTATCCACTGACCAAAGCGTTTCGTCCCGCGCGCTTCCACGTTCGGTTCCGGCACGGTTTCTGTCACCGATACCATCGGTTCCGGAGGCAATTCCGGCGGTATCGATATGACGGTTGGTTCCGACAAGGCTTCAGACGTCGGTTCACTCGTCGGCTCCGGCACTGCTGGCGCCGTAACTTCCCCAGCTGCTGCCCCGGCAAAGTCAGCAAAACTGCGCTGTGGCTTGACCTCCACTGCTTTTCGCCTACCTCCCCGCCTTCCGGCACCGGCACGCGCACCTGCGCCCACATCCGCCGGCTCCGCCGTCAACCATGCCGCCTCCCATGCCGCAAGCATCGCGCCGGCGTCACGGTAACGGTCCATGCGCTCTTTACTCAAAGCCCGCAAAATCACCGCTGCCAATGCCGCAGCGCGCCCCACATCAACCTCCGGCATGTTCGCAATTCCGCCGCTGCCGGCAAACACAGCCAAATCCGGCGTGGGCTCATGCACAATGCGATGAATCACGGTCGCGTACTGCGTCGAAGTCGCCTCTCCAAAAGGATTCGCCCCTGCCAGCATCTCGTATGCAATCGCGCCCAACGCGAACACATCACTGCCCACATCCACCGTCTCGCCACGAATCTGTTCAGGCGACATATAGGCGGGTGTCCCCATCATCGTGCCCGCCTGCGTCAGAGTAGACGAGTCCTCCACATGGGCAATCCCAAAATCCGCCAGCTTGATACGCTCATCCGAGGTCACGAATATGTTTTCTGGCTTCAAATCACGATGGACAATCCCCCGTTTATGCACATAAGCGACCGCCTCCAGCAGCTGTTTCATCAGGTCATACACCTGCGCTACCGGCATCGACTGCCCGTCCAGCTGGTTCAGCAGCTCGCGCAAGGTCGGACCCTCCACCAGTTCCATCACAAACACCGGGCGATCGTCATACACGTCCGCCGCATACACCGACACAATGCCTGCATGCGTCAGCCGCGCCGCCGCACGCGCCTCCCGCACAAACCGTGCGTTAAACTGGCTCAGCTTCTCCGCGTCTACCCCGCTTGGCAACTTCGGCTCTTTCAGCGCCACCTCGCGCTCCAGCGCGCCGTCCCAGGCACGCCACACCTTCGCCATCGAACCCTCGCCCAACAGCGCCCTCAGTTCAAAGGGTCCAATGTGATCGTAATTCTGTGTCATAATCCCTCTTTCACCTCTTCGGCAGTATCATTTTTGAAGTGAGTACGTCCAGACCTTTTAGTCGCTGCATAGATACCGATGACCGCGCATATGCCAATCGCTGCCACCAGCAAAAGCAGTCCTGTACTGTCATCAGCCATCCCACCACCAGTAACCACCACAGTCGCCACCATTGAAGTTTCCGCCTCAGGGGCAATTTCTCTTCCTGTTGCCTCGCTGATTATTTTTTCCTCATTCTGGATGAGCTGTTTCATTTCTTTATAGGTCGGTTCTTCCGGCATACTTGCCGTATCTATCTCGGGTGTAGAAAGAATTTCGGCACTGGCACCAACAGAGCCCCCGACAAATACCAAATTATTCCAATCATTATGTGACTCCAGCACACTGAATACCTTTCCATATGCCGTATACCCGCCTGAGGTCCACTCCCGTCCCAAATCCATTTTGATAACATCTTCTGTATCACCATCACCGTTGTAATCGACACCGTGCCCGGGCAATATCCATATTGGTTTGCCGTTATATGTCTTTGTTTTTTCATCATATCCAGGCCATTTCCTATTTTTTGAGATTTGGGTAATGAATCCTCTGCTCTCAGTCACATTGTCTAAATCAATCCCCTCGGTTTCTGACAACTTTTTTTCAACAAGAGGAGGCATCTCATAACTTGAATAATCCAGTAGGAAACCTGTGCTTTCCCCTAATTTTGAACTATAGGGAATCCCACTGAGAAAAAGATAGTTCATAATGCTAAGATAATTAGGTTTATACAAAGTATGATCTGGATTGTCATCAATAGAGCGCCCTCCATGCCCTAATCCGAGCGTATGACCCAGTTCATGCATGAAAGTCGCCGATATAGCCCTATCTCGTACACTGGAAGAAATATCTTTATCGTATATAAAATGTGCAGTAGAAACCCAAAAGTATTGGCTGACGTTACCATTAGCCAACCCCATGGTCTTACCAGAAGAATTGTCGAGCATAAGCGCATGGCGAAATACTCTCTGCCGCGATTCACTAAGATTATTTTTTACCAGCTCTCCCCATTCGACATCACTCGGTTCTCCCTCAAAATAAGCAACCGTATTGCTCTCTGAAAGCCCTCCCCATTTCTTCCCCGTAACAAAATCAATCGAATCAGAACCCGCATCAATGTGAAGGTTAATGCCATGCTTTTTGAAAGCCTCGTAGACCATGCGTAATTGGCGTTGGGTCGGCGCAAGACTGCGACCTAATCCATCAACCATGTAATCAACTTCTAAGAAAACATCTTTCACGTTAATATCTGCGCCCATCTCTTTGAGAGAAAGTCCGGCAATGCCATTGAGCTCCCACTCATCAGGTAATCCATCCAGATCTGTATCAACCATCTCTATGATAGAGTCGGCAAACGATAGCAGGCTTTCCCAAAAATCAGAAGCATTTATATCAGCAAGAATACCCCCAGTTCCGTCCGCCAAAGGCCGGTAGGTGTCGTATAATTCTGTAGTAGTCACTACTGACGTCGTAATTTTTTGATTCGCATGTAATGTCAGGGCATCAACCATTTCATCCATATCACTAATTTCAAAGTTGTTCTCTGTCTTGTATCCAGCATCGGTTAAAACAATCGCGAATTTACTCGCTCTGACATTCCACGGAATACCTTCAGAGTCCGGCTCACTTTGCAAAATGCCGAGGGCATCGAGAACCGTTTCAGGGTCATCTCCGCCACCATCGACAACAATACTGTCCAAAGTCTCGATTCCTTCTTCAGCAGAAGAGTGCCAAAATGTGTCTCCGTTGAACAACGGCTTCGTGGAATCCTCTCCGTCAGCTGTTATATCGCGATACTCTATAAATCCAACCCTTAGCGAAATACCGCGATCTCCCAAATACCGCATAAATGAAGCCAGATTACTTTTCACATTGTTTATTTCATCGCCCATCGATCCTGTGGTATCAATTACGAATACCAAGTCGACGGGATTGCTCACTCCAACAGACGATTTTGCCGCAGAATATAATCTTGACGTACTTTCACTTTCGGATATGGCACTATTTAATACCAGATTCTCTTCCGCATAGTCAATCGCAGAATTTGTTGCAATCATTTCTATAATCTGACCAAGTTCATCAAGATTATAATGTGCTGCAAAAAGTACACGATATTGTTCCAATGCCTCTTGATATCCAACAATTTCACCATCGTATTGGGCAGCCAATTTTTCGACTTCCTCGCGAGTGGTTCCCTCTTTCACGGTAATCAGCAACTCGTTGTCAATGTACTGAATACCCGTGTCGGGATCAGTCTTTATGTTTTCTGGTGCGGAACGATAGAACGACAGTGTTTCGTCATAGACTACCTGGCGGCTGGCTGTGGTTTCACTGCTTTCAACGCTCGCAGTACCACTTGTCTCGGTGCTGCCTCCACCACCCCCGCCTCCTCCTCCGCCGGAAGCGATAAGCACTCCGATGATTACGAGCGCCAGCAGCAAGCCTATGGCAGCATAGAGCCATGTCTGTTTGGACGCGCCTGCCTTGCTCTCTTCCGGTGAGTCTTTGCCAGTTGTAACAGTGGAATGCTGCGAGACATCGTCAGCCACCAACGCAGCGCCGCAATTCAGACAAATCGTGGCACCGTCAAAGTTTTCCTGTTGGCAGTGGGGACATTTCATTGCAAATATCCAATCTGAATGATAGTTTCACCGACACGTAGCCAGTCACCGGGACTGAGCACGGTGGGATCGACGAGGGTTGCATTATTGACCAGCGTGCCGTTGCGGCTGCCCAAATCAGTCGCACACAGCATGCCATCAGCATTGGAATCCAGTCGGACGTGCTGGCGGCTGATAAGCCCATCAGAAAAGGTGGTGCTACCCACGGAATAGTCCCTGCCAATAATGACGGGCAGATCAACGGCTTCGGTACTGACCGCGCCATCCGGAGTGGTAATAGTCAGACAAAGACCGGGTCCGCGCCCTGCGTATCGCGCAGGTGAACTGGCAGGGGTGGACGTACTCACTCCTAATTCTGCTGCAGGCTTTGGCGCGGCAGGTGTCAAGCCTTTTAGCACCAGCCAGATTCCTGCGCCGCCCGCCGCAATAACCATCGCTGCTATCAGCAGTCCCGCTTGTCCGCTGGCAAACGCCAGTATCAGCAGCAGCAACGCTGCCGCGCCGCCAGCAGCCAGCCAGCCGGTGGCCGATTTTGTCGGCTTGGGGACGCTGATTTGGAAGTCCTCGGTTTGGGTCGGCTCAACCTGCTGCAGGGCGAAGGGACGCCCGCGCTTCTGAGAAAGAAAGTGATACTGTTCGCGTTCAAAGGCTTCGTTCAGCGCGCGCCGGTACTGTTCTCCCGTCGGCCAACGGCGATCCGGCGCCTGGCGTAAACCGCGCGCAATAACAGCACTGATAGCCGGCGCCACACTGAAAAGCGGCAGGATTTCAGAGGAGCGGGTGCGCAGTATGATTTCGTCGCGCGTCGCCCCCTCGGTCGCGCCGAAGGGATTCGCCAAGGTCAGCATTTCATAGGCTACCACGCTGAAACTGAAGAGGTCAGCGCGTGCGTCTGCGCTTTCACCGGCAATCTGTTCAGGCGCCATGTAGCCGGGGCTGCCCACCACAATGCGCTCCTCCCCGCCGTCGGAGCTGACCACATGCGCCACACCGAAGTCGGTAAGTTTCGCGTAACCATTGGCGGTGATGAAAATGTTATCAGGTTTAACGTCACGGTGCACAATGCCCTGACCATGCGCATAAGCGAGCGCGTCTAAGAGCTGGAACCATATCGTACGTATCTGGTCGGGCGTGAGCTGACGTTGGTCAATGAGATGCGCAAGCGTAGCGCCTTCCAAAAGCTCCATCACGATGGCGAAGCGTCCGTCAAAGACCCCCGCCTCATAGACCGTAATGATGTTGGGATGATTCAGGCGCGCGACGGCATGACCTTCCTGCAAAAAACGTGCGTTGAGTTCGTCTATGAGGTCTTGGGGCATGCCATCTGCGTGCAGCGGTTCCTTGATGGCGACTTCACGCTGTAGGCGGGGATCCCAGGCGCGCCAGACAACTGCCATCGCGCCGCGACCCAGCTCTCCACGCAGTTCGTATTGTCCAAAGGTGGGCATCAGCGAGCCGCCTCGTTTTTTATCTCGGGCGTAGATTCCTGGCCTTCTATTGCTTGCACTTTTTTCCAGTCATTTTTCTGGAGCCAGATTGAACCCAGTTCCCCTTTACCGGAGTGTTCGTTAAAGTACGGAATCAGAATCTTTTGTATGTCTTTCTTTTTGACTTCCTTTAGGTCATTCCTAAATTCTTTTTCGCTTTCCAGCTGCTCGTCAGCTTTATCAAGGTCTCTTTGGAGGTCTCGAATTGTTTCTGAAGCCTCCCTTGACAGTTTTTCCCCTTCTGATTCTGGAGAAATACCAGGCATTTCGGGTGAGACAAAAGGATTTCCCATAAATGTCAGGGTCAGCAACATCGCAATTACTGTCGCGAGTAAAACCAGCCACTGCCTTTTGACCGGGCGACTCCACCAGGTCTTGAAACGTTCGAAGGGTGGTGTTTGTGTCTGTATTTGTGTTTGCGGCACCTGTGCCTTGAAGCTGTCCCAGTCTTCTGCTGCCAACAAAACGGTACAGTTATCGTCAGTATCACTTGACAGCGCCTTGGAGGTCAAGGCAGTCGCGGCTTCTTCCGGTGTTTTAGCGGTGGCAAGAGTTCGTGCCATCTGCTTTGCGCTGACCACCGTAGAGACGCCATCGCTGCAGAGTAGAACAACATCACCCGGCGCTAACGTGGCTTCATCAATTTCTGCTTCCTCACCATTGAACCCCAGCGCTCTTTCAATAACATTACGTTTCGGGTGTTTCTGCGCCTGCGCTTCAGTCAGCGTGCCCTCAGCTAAAAGGCGTCCCACCACAGAATGATCCGTCGTGATTTGTTCGGCTTTCCCACGGTGTACACGATAGGCACGGCTGTCACCCACGTGCGCAATCCAGGCTTTGGTGGGACTGAGAAAAGCACCAACGAAAGTTGCGCCCATGTTGGCTTTGTCCAGACGCCTGGTTTCTGAGAGAATAGCCTCGTTGGCACGTTGCACGATTTCTTGCAGCGCCTGGGCAACATCCAGTTTAATTTGGTTATCCTGGACCATATCCAGCAAAGCCTCAACGTAGTCGCGTGCTGTGTCACAGGCAATTTTGCTGGCAACCTCTCCCCCCTGATAACCACCCATGCCATCGCTCACTACTATAAAAGCAGTAATGTCAGCGACAAAAAGGTTGCCCCCGGACAGGTCTTTGTAATAGTAGTTATCTTCGTTATGAGACCGGGGTCCGGCAATGGAGTCAGCCGCAAGTTTCATTTATCCGACCTCTCCTGCGCCACGGGTCTTTCTGCCGGAAAGTACAATAGTCAGTATCAACATGAAACCCAATGCAATACCGGCTAACATGAGAAATTGCATTGAGTGGTCAGGGGCGATGCTGCGGGCTTGTGGCGCCGCAGTTAAAACGATTTGTTCAGGAGTAAAACTCTGATAGATAGTGATGAAATTGTCGCTTAGACTTTTCGTATCTCCTGACTGATAGAAGTTTCCACCAGTCGCTTGAGCGATTTTCTTGAGAAACTTTACGTCTGCTTGCCCGGCTCCGGCAAAAGCCAGCGTATCTATTGATATGCCGGCATCTGCCGCCTTTTGTACCGGACCCGCCAAAAGTGCTTTGCCAGTCTTTCCCCGAGTAGGGACCCCGTCAGAAAGCAAAAGGATGTGTTTGTCGGCACACAGAGGTACGCTGTCAAGTATCTTGAGAGCAGCGTTCAACCCCTTTTCCATGTCGGTGTTACCGGCAGCATGTATGTCAGATACCGCAGAGATTGAAGTTTTATTTGCGTCGGTGGCAACTGATTCTATACGCGTGTTAAAACCTAAGACTTCTACCTGTTCGGGAAAAGTCAGCGGCTCTGCTTTGTGCGCTGCTACGGCTTTAAGAAAGTCTGTAGCAGCAGTTTTGGCAGCAGCCAGTTTTGTATCACGCTTGTCCAGTTTCTGCAGCATAGAGCCTGACGTGTCGAGGGTCAGGACGGAAGCCAGCGCGGTTATGGGGGCGGGCGCGTTGAACCATTGCCTGTAGAATTCCCGAACAGCAGATTTGACTTCTGCCGAACTGGCATAAGAATCGATAGCCGTCAGTCGCTCCACCAGTTTTGCGTCTACCGCGTCAGTTTTTTGACCTCCCCATTTGGTCGCAGTCTCCCACTGTGCTGACAAATCAATCGCCTGTGAAATCGTGGCGCGTGCCTGCACTTCCGTCTGCTGCGCACAGATATTTTCCGGGATTTCCATGTCCCCCGGTTCAAGAGCGCCATCAGTCGATCCAAAGCCTATATCACCCACAACACCCCTAACATTGAGAGTTTTGATAATGGCAGGAATGGGTCGGGCGTCTATCTCTGTGAGCAATGCGCTGTTCGGCACCACGTCCCCCCGGTCAAAACCGGCGGCAGTGGTCAGCCTGTTCCAGAGTTTCAAGCGTGGGTAGCGTTCCTGCACGCGATAACCCCCATGAGGCGTACCCAGAAACACCAAACCGACCACGTCGGCTCTGTCTGATTGACGCGTTGTAGCGAGATCGGCAACATAGCGCCGAGTCTGTAGCCCGGTCACACCTACGCTGACAATGACGGTTTTCGGACAGGCGCCTGATTTTGCTATTTTGTCCAACGCCCAGACAATGTCTTCTGCCGTAATGGGCTCTGCAGCACTACTGCCCAGGAGAAAAGTTGCAGGTTGCGTCGCGGCAGAGGTCGCTGCAGACGATGCAGATGTGGACGTACTCGCTTCGCCTTGCCACAAGGACGGCGCGAGAGCAGTTTCCAGCGTGAGATGAGCGTCGCTTGCAAGCGTTGTCGCGTCTGCTCCCAACCAGTGGAAGCGAAAGAGATCGAGGTCGCCAAGGGACGCATCGACCAGCAGCACCGAGGGCGTTTGCGACAGGGCGGACAGAGGTGCAGCGGCTGTCGCTGGTGCGCGTAGAACCAGCATCGGCACCAGGGTCAGAGCACAGACCAGAGCACAGACCAGAACCAGGATTGCCAAACGCTGGCAGGCGCGGCTATGGGACGGCGCTGGCAGTGCCGATGGCATATTGATGACGTTGCTGCGGATGCCGGTACCTCCGTTATTTCGTGAACGCAAAGACACTGTCGCCAATACGAATCTGGTCGCCGGTGTTCAGATATTGCTGCCCGCTAATGGCGACTTCGTTGACGTAGGTGCTGTTAGCGCTGCCCAGGTCAATGACAGCCCAATTGCCACCGTTATAGAGCAGTTTGGCGTGTTCGCGCGAGGCTTTGCCATCGGACAGAACGATGAAACTGGAACTGTCGCGACCCAATTTGATATCCTGCGCAGGGAGGTTCCATGCCTGACCAGTGTTCGCGCCGGCGATGGCACGTAGGCTGGCACCGCTGGCAGGACGTTCGATGATGGTGGCTGCGGTCGGCGCCTTTTTGTCGAAAATGGTAGCGGCACCGGCGTTGGCGGACGGCGCAGAGGCAGGACGGGACATAGGGGCGGGAACCGAGTTGGCAGAAACGGAGGCGGAGGTACTCTGGCTGGCAACACCGCCGATGCCGCGTTCCAGTTCTGCGAAACGGTTGTTGAGGGCACCCATGAATTCAGTCGACGGACGCGCACGCTGGACCGTGCTGGCATACACAATAACCGCTACGATAGATACAATGACACCCAACAAGGCGACTAGCGCAATAGTTGGACCATAGCCGCCCAACAGCCACCTGACGTTCCAGTTGATGGCGCCGGGATAAATGATTGGCGGAATTTCTCCTGTCAGCCGCGCTAAGTTATTAACGCCATCGAAAGTACCGGTGTAGCGGAAAATAAAAGCCGGCGCAATAAGAAACACACCAACAATGGAGAGAATGCGTGAAGTCAGCGCCTTCTCACCCTTATTTTTATTGGTGGAATCGAAGAAAATCCAGATGGCAATGCCCAGTGTCGCGAGCAAGAATAAATACATACCCCACTCGAAGAGCCAGCCGTAGTTTTGAACTTTTGCGAGAGCATCTTCTAATGCTTTCATAGTGTACGGAAATGACCCAGTCATAATTTAGTATCCTTTCTTTCCTATTGATGAATGCTTACTTTTGTCGTATGCGCACCTGCACACCTTTTTCTCTGGTTTATGATTACGTTAAGGTTCAACGAACTGTCTGC
>JAIRWZ010000016.1 GCA_031268615.1 Actinomycetes bacterium
CTTCCATCGAAGCGCTGGAAACCGTGCTGGCAGACTGCCCGTGCGCACTGGTACTGGTCAGCCACGATGAACCCTTTCTGGCAGCCACCACAAGCGAACGTTGGCGCCTCACTCCTACAGGGCAACTTCAAATATCATAGTAAATCTGTCGGGGGACAGGTTCAGTTACTCACGTATCTTTTTTGCGGCGATAAAAATTACTTGACGTGGTGAAGTAATGTCGCTATGATTACTTTATCAGATGTAGTACAACAGATGGAGTAATGTTTGAGGCACGAACCAAGGATAAGAAAGGAGGGGTGATGTCTGAAGCGATGGCGGAGATGAGCAGCGATGTGTTGCGCGGCTACAATGACAGTATCATTTTGGCTGTTTTGAGGCAGGGCGACAACTACGGGTATCAGATTTCGAAGCGAATCCGCGCCGCCAGTGACGAGCGATACGTGATGAAAGAGACGACGCTGTACTCGGCGATGAATCGGTTGGAACGCGGCGGTTTGGTGTCATCCTATGCTGGCGACCAGACGCAGGGGCGGCCGCGCATTTATTATCACCTGACGGATGAGGGGTCCACATACTTGCGGGCCAAGCGTGCTGAATGGGTGCTGACAAAAGCGGTGGTGGGCGTTTTTCTGGATGAGGATACGACGACAATGACAGAGACAGCGACAGCGTCAGGGGTGGCTGTGACTGCGGCTGCCGGGCGTGATGAGGTGGATGCAAACGCTGCATACCTATGACGGCGATGGCGGAGGAAGGGAAGTAACGATGGAAACGATTCAAGCCTATTTGGACACGATGTTTGCCCGGATTGAGGAAACACCGGAAGTTGCGCGTGTGCGAATCGAACTCCTGGCCAATATGGAGGAGAAATACCATGAGCTGCGCGCGCAGGGTTTAAGCGAAAATGAATCTATAGGCGCGGTGATATCCGAGTTTGGTCAGGTGGATGAGCTGTTTGCCGAACTGGGTGTGCCGGGCTATGGTGCGGCGGCGGGTGCGGATGAAGGGGCGGGTACGGGTACGGGAGCCGCTGCTGCCGCCACCACCGACCCAGAGGCTGGTCTGCCGCTGCTGTTGAGCAAAAAGGCCGACGCTTATCTGGACACTCTGCGCCAGTCTGCCAACGGCATCGCCAACGGTGTGGCGCTGATACTGTTCGGCGTGTCCGCGCTACTGTTTTCCGCCGTCATTACCGCACCGACTTTTTCTCAGTTTGAGTGGTGGTACGGGTTGTCTCCCATTACTGCCATTCTGTCCGACAGTGTCGGTCTGAACGTGTATCTGCCTCTTGCGCTGTTCTTTTGCTTTCTGGTGCCAGCTATTGCGCTCATTGTTATGGCAGGCCTGCGTATGCAGGGTTACGAAAATCTGGCCTGCGGCCGGTTTCGCCTGGATGCAGGCACTAGGGAACGCTTGACTTTGGCAGCTGACGGCGAACGCCAGACCTTCAATCGCGGCGTCGTAAGCGGCGTGGTGCTGATACTGGTTGGCGTGTTGGTAGTCTTTATGTTGAGCATGCTCCTCAATCTGATGATGATTGCTAGTCCCGCAATGATGTTCTTTGCGGCGCTGCGTACTGCAATTTTACCGATATTCATCGGAGTGGCAGTGCGGCGGTTCATTCGTGTTGGTATTGTGCGTTCGGCCTATAACAAGTTGCTGAAACGAGGCGATTACCTCCCCGCGAACAAGCGCGCCGATAAAATCATCGCTGCGGTGGCTGCGTTAGTTTGGCCGTTGACCGTTGCCGTCTATCTGGTCTGGAGTTTTACCACGGATTCCTGGGATCGCAGCTGGATTATCTGGCCGGTGGTCGCTATGGTTTTCGGTGGTTTCGCGGGCGTCACCCAAATGCTCCTGCAAGAAGACGAGGACTGACTGGTATGGACGTACTCACTTCTGTGCTACGCGTGTATAATGAGCGAGTACGTCCATAATCGACCGTTCAAAAAGGGAGAGCCATAACATCCGACCACCAAATAACTGAAACGGCTGACCATCCTGTCCATCGGGTTGCGTGCGCTATCATCGTGCGCGACGGTCGGGCGTTGGCGGCGCGCAGGGCATACGGCGACTATGCGGGTTGGTGGGAGTTTCCCGGCGGCAAAGTCGAGCCTGGCGAATCCTGGGACTGCGCTTTGCGTCGCGAGATTCGTGAAGAACTGTGTATCGAACTGGCTGACGCAGAACCTTTCTATGACTTTACTTATGACTATCCGCAGTTCACCGCAGTATTGCGTTTCTGGCTGTGTGTGGTTGCTCCTGATACTGATTTCAGCTGTCACCCCGACCACGACGAGCTGCGTTGGTTGGCGCCTAACAATCTGTATAGTGTGAACTGGCTGCCTGGTGACGACGGTGTCCTGGAAAAGCTGCGCCACACATTGTCGGGGGTAACAGAGTAGGCCGACGAGCGTTGACGAATTAGAGCGTAAATCAGAGCGCAGAGCAGCTTGATTGATGTATATATTTTGTAGTAACATTGTGAGCGAGGAAAGGAGCTGATAATGACTCGTAGTGCAAGCATTACCGTTCGTGTTGATGAACAGACGAAGAAAGAAGCAACAGAGATAGCTCATGATGTCGGGTTGAATTTGAGTTCAGCAATTACGCTGTTTTTACGTCAAATTGTAATTAGAAAAGAGATACCGTTAACACTAGTATCCAGCGGGAGAACAATTAACCGTGATAATCCGCTGATACTAAAGGCTGACCCGAAGTATGGTCATGTCGTGCTGCCAAAAGAGGACAGTCAGGATACCAGATACTACAACCAGGTGTACGGTGACGTCAATTAAGAATCCGCGACAATGGGATATCTGGTTGGTTTATTTGTATTTTGTGGACAAGCCAAAAGTCGGGAAGGTAAGGCCGGTGTTGGTGTTAGAGTGTGGCAAAAACCATCTAATAGTTGCAAAAATTACTACCCATGATTTACGAAATAATATAAGTGACTATGCTCTGGATGACTGGGAAGCGGCGGGGCTTACTGCCCCATCAACGGTGAGATGTGCGCCAGTCTTTGAAATAGGACACGGGGAACTATTGCGTAATCATCCGGTTGGCAGTCTCGCCCAAACTGATAGAGAAAATGTTGCTGAGATTATAGATAGTTTAGGCTTATTCGACGAGCAAGGGTAGTAGATTTATTATCTCTTTCGTTACGTCCTTCAACGTCAGACTATCACCCCTCCTCCATACCTGCAATTCATCACTGAATGGGTCTATTTTTGTAGTATCATAGACGGACGCTGTGAAACGTGATAACCGAGTCATCATGACTCCAATCGAGAGGGGATTGCTATGGAATTCAAGGGATCAAAAACCGAGGCGAACTTGTGGACTGCTTTTGCCGGAGAAAGTCAGGCACGCAACAAATATACGTTCTACGCTGGGCAGGCCAAGAAGGAGGGCCTGAACCATGTTGCCGATATTTTTGAGGAGACTGCGCATAACGAACATGCACACGCCAAGATTTGGTTCAAGATTCTAAAATCAGGAGGCGAAGTCTACGGACAGCTGCCCGACACCCTGCACAATCTGGCCGATGGCGCTGATGGAGAAAATCAGGAATGGACTGACATGTACAAAAACTTCGCTGTCCAGGCGCGCGAAGAAGGTTTCGCTGTCATTGCGACCTTAATGGAAGGCGTTGGCAACATCGAGAAAGGCCACGAAGACCGCTATCGCATGTTAATCAACCAACTGGAAAACGACGAGATGTTCCATCGTCCAAAAGTCGTCGTATGGCGCTGCGCAAACTGTGGCTATCTGCACGCTGCGGAATCGGCGCCCGAAGTCTGCCCGGTCTGCAACCATCCGAAGGCCTATTTTGAAACGGTAGCGCGCAACTACTAATTTCTGCACGTAACAGAAGACAACACGAAAACGAGGGCGTCTGTCATGGACGCCCTCGCTCAACAAAATCGAGTAGAATGGTGTGCGTCCCTGTCCATGTGCCTCCGTAGCTCAGGGGATAGAGCACAGCTCTCCTAAAGCTGGTGTCGGCCGTTCGAATCGGCCCGGGGGCACCAACCGCGTTTGCACTCATCGGGAAAGCGATATCGAAAGGAATGGCATGTTAGACAAAGGAACAACAGTCCGCGTACACTACACGGGCACCCTGAACGACGGGGAGCAGTTCGACAGCAGTCGCGACCGGGAGCCGTTGGAATTCGTCATTGGCAGTGGCATGGTCATACCTGGTTTTGACGCCGCTGTGTCCCAGCTGGCCGTCGGTGAAACGACGACGGTTACCATTCCGGCTGCCGAGGCCTACGGTGAGATTTCGCCAGAGATGGTCCAAACTGTCCCGCTGAGCTTTTTCGGCGACCAGACCCCGCAAGTTGGCTGGGCGCTGCAACTGCAAGCCGCTGATGGCCAGGTCCTGGCTGCCATCGTGACCGCCATCGGCGATGACGAGGCTACCTTGGACTTGAACCATCCCCTGGCTGGTAAAGACTTGACCTTTGAACTGGAATTGGTCGAGGTGGTAGGCGGCTGAACTGAATACGAAGCGAGTACGTCCATGACCGATATAACTATTGCGACAGCGCGGGGGATTTGTTTTCTCGCGCTGTTGTGTGTGTTGGCGGCGCTGTCGATACAGGATGTTCGGACGCAACGTTTACCAAACCGGCTGGTTATCGCTGCGGGTCTGTTGGTCTGGCTGCCCAAGGTAATCGAAGCCATCGTCCTTCTTTCGTGGGAACCGCTTCTGACCGCGGCCTTGGCAACGGCATTGGCCATCATTGTGCCGATAGTCGTTGAAGTCATCTGGCGTGTGCTGCAACGAAAGTCCTCACAGAGTGGTCTGGGCGGTGGGGACATGAAGCTGCTTGCTGCTTTGGGTCCTCTGGTGGGAACGGTTTCCTGGTTGCTGCTGCCGTTGGCGGCAGCGCTCTCTCTGCCGCAGGCGGTGATTGCGGCAATCTCTGGGCAACGGCAAAGACAGGCACAGGCGCAGCGACAGGCGCAAGCACAACAGCAAGCACAACAGCAAGGGCAGACACAGACACAGACACAGACACAGTACCAAAGCGAAAGCGAAAGCCAAAGCGAAGGGACCGAAAGGCAGTCGTTCGCCTTCGGCCCCTATATTGCTGCGGCAGCAGTTATGCTGTATCTGTTAAAGCTCTTGCCGGGACTCTGACTAAAAATCTTCCGAATCAACAGTAATAGTAATCGTTGTGCCTTCCGGTTGTTTGGACTGACCGGCAGGAGACTGTTCGACTACGTTGCCCGTGTTATTAACGGTGGTGTACTTCACTTTGACCTTAAAACCAGCATTTCCCAGTAAGGTCTTTGCGTTTTCTTCAGACAGGCCGACGACCGTAGGGACGGTGACCTGTTTAATTTCAGCTCCCAAACTGATGACGATGTCAACGACGGTACCCTTTTTGGTCGATACTCCGGCTTTCGGGTTCTGACTGATGACAGTGCCTTTCTTTACCGTAGAGGAATAATCACTGGTTACATTGACGGTAAAACCTGCCGTTTTCAAGGCGGAGGTAGCTTTTGCCTCTGTCAAATCGGTGACCTTGGGGACCTCTACGGACTGAATGCCATTGGATACTACGACGGTGATTTCCGAGCCGCGTGGCAATTGGGTCTCGTCTGTCGCCACAGGAGTCTGTTCAATAATCTTGCCCTCTTCGACGTCATCATCATAGCGCTCTTCGCCTACAACAATCTGAAAGCCGTAGTTCGCAACGGCGGATTTTGCTTCAGTGACCGTCATATTTTTCAAGCCAGGTACCTCAAACAGTTCCGGTCCAGAGCTGATAACGTAATCAATGGGCGTAGCCTCACCCTTTGGGTCAATCGCTATGGCGGTATCGCCCCCCGGGTCTTGGCTGATAATCTGACCCTCGGGTATGTCGTCGCTGGATTGGGGAGTCGATTCTCCCAGCATGAAGACGCCGTCTGTGTCGTTGACAATCAATTCAGCCTCTTCTTCTGTTTTGCCTACGATATTTGGTACGGTCACCGGAGCGTCAGAGCCCTCAAAGAGACCCAGCTGCCAGCCAGCAATCCCGGCGGCTGCTAATAGTAGCAAGACGACCAGTATCCAAACCCAGGCTTTTTTGCCCGAACTGTTCCCGCCGCCTGCCCCGCCTCGTCCTGCCGGATTAACGACCTGATAGCCTCCACCCGCGCCACCTCTGGCGCCGTTGCCGGGACCCGCGCTACCGTCGCCGCCACCCCTGCCGTACAAAGCCGCGTTGTCCAGTTGCGGCATAACGGTCGTCGTGTCCGTCGCTGCCGCCGCGCGGCGTCCTCCAACCGCCGCACCCGCCAGCGCACCCGCCGCCGCCGCACCCGCCAGCACCTGTGTCTTATCCTCACCGGCGCCCTCGCCGTTACCATGTGCGCCGACGACTGCTTCGCCGCGCACGACGCGCAACAAGTCGCGCCGCATGGCCTCCGCCGTCGCATAACGCGCGCGCGGGTCTTTGGCCATCGCGAAACCGATGACCTGTTCCAGCTCTGGGTCAATCGAAGGGTTCAGTACCGACGGTCGAATGGCCTGTTCCTGTACTTGTTTCAGCGCAGTGGCAACCGGGGTGTCGCCGTCAAAAGGCATTTTGCCCGTTGACGCTTCGTACAACACCACGCCCAGTGAATACAAATCGGACGCGGCGGTCAGGTCGCGTCCCTGCGCTTGCTCTGGCGACACATAGTGAGCAGAGCCCAGAACCGACCCGGTTTGCGTCATTGTGGTATTACCGGCGCGCGCAATGCCAAAGTCCATGACCTTCACATTGCCATCGGCAGAAATCATGATGTTATGGGGCTTGATATCGCGATGAATCACATCGTAGCCGTGCGCTACCGAAAGCGCCGACGCAACCTGCGCGCCAATTTCGGCCACCTGCTTCGAGGGCAGGGCGCCGCGCTTTTCAATAATCGACTTCAGGTCAGTCCCGCGCACATACTCCATCACGATGTAGTACAGCTCTGAACCGGCTTCGCTGACCTCGTGCCCCCAGTCGTAGATGTTGACGATATAGGGGCTTTGCAAATTCGCGGCCGCCTGAGCCTCTTGACGAAACCGTGCCGCGAACGACGGGTCCGCCACCAGGCGCGCGTGCATAATCTTGACCGCAACGTTGCGCCCCAAGGTCTCGTCGACGGCTTTGTAGACGTCGGCCATCCCGCCTGATCCGATTTTCTCTGTCAGCCGGTACCGCCGACCAATCAATAGTTCCTGCACAGTTCCTCCCAAGGGTTCCGAGTGCGCCAGCACCATTTTAGTACATATTGAGCATAAGAATGAGTGAGTACGTCCATAACCGCATTATTTCCATCAGTTGCAGGAACAATTTTCCGACCGGAGGTCGGGTTGCTGCCCGCAGACGGGGCTGATGAGAGACGGTTGTTCATTTTTGAGCCTCCAGCGCAGCCTTCAGGATTGGTTGCGCGGCGGGTGCGGCAACGCGTCCGCCTTGTCCTCCGCCTTCAATCAGGACGGCAATGGCTACCACGGGGTTGTCTGCTGGGGCAAAGCCAATGAACCAGGCGTTGGTAGCCTGCCCCGCGCCCACTTCGGCGGTGCCTGTCTTGCCTGCGACTTCGACCCCCTTGATGGACGCTCTGGTTCCGCTGCCTGACTGCACGACTTGTGTCATGGCCTTGGTAACCTCTGTCGCTGTGGCAGGTGTGCAGGCTTGCAGCCAGCGTTGTGGCCGGGTTTGTGTCAGGAGAGAACTGGCGCCGTCGGGTGCGGTAATGCGATCAACGACATAGGGGCGCATGACCGTGCCACTGTTCGCAAGACCCGCTGCTACCAAAGCCATTTGGTAGACCGTGGCCTGCGGACCTGCGGGCGAAGTATGTTCGCCAACGGGCTGTCCAATACCCGCCCAGGCAGTTTCCCATTCGGTCATCTCTTTCGGGTCAGGCATGAGTGACTTTTTGACGTCAAGGTCGAAAGGAATGCGGTGATTAAAACCAAAGCCTTCGGCAGTATTGACCAGACGTTTGCTGCCCAGCTCGGCGGCAACCTGACCAAATACCGTATTAATTGATTTGGCCGTTGCTGTTTGTAAATCCACAGAAGCATAGCTGCTCTGTTCGAAATTCGTTACCGGTGCGTTGCCGATGTCCATCGTTCCCGGAGCTGAATAGGTACTGTCAGCGGTGGCCACGTCGTTGGCATAGGCGCCCGTCAGGGTGACGACCTTAAAGGTCGAGCCCGGCGCTAACAGACTTTGACGGGTGCGGTCCAAGAGGGGCGCGTCCTTGTTGTTCTGAAGTTTGCTCCAGTTTGCGTCGATGTTGTTGGGGTTATAGGTCGGCCAGGAAGCAGAAGCCAATACCGCGCCGCTGCGTGGGTCTAAGGCGACGACGGCTCCCTTTCGTTTGCCCAGAGCTTTGACGGCGGCGTCCTGCACCTTGCTGTCCAAGGTCAGCACGACGTCATCGCCCGGCACGGGTCGCCCTACCGCGGCGTCAATTGCGTCACGCCAGTCTGAAAAGGTGCGTGTTCCAATCAGAGCGTCGTTTAATGAGGATTCCAAACCTGCCCGTCCGTAGCGTGTCGAATGATAACCCAGCAGGTGAGCAGCATAGGAACCCCGTGGGTAGTTGCGGACATAGGTCACGGCGCGTCCCGACCCTTTTTCGGATACGCGGGGTGCGGAATCTGCCAGTACGACATTGTCACGTGTCAAAATCTTTCCCCGGGGGTTACGTGCTTCCAGCGTCAGGTTGCGGGTGTTATAGGTCGAGTTGTTCAGAGCTTTTGCGTTGATGACCTGCAACCAGGTCAGGTTGCCAATCAAAACGGCGCACATCAGTGAAAAGAGGACAGCGAGCGTTGTCAAGCGGCGTCCTAAGGCAACGCGGCCAAGGATGGACGTACTCACTCCGACGGTTTTTAATTCTGATTCAACTCCGGTGGTCTCGTCCCCTGCGCGCAGAAGCAAGGCCAGTATCAAAAACGTTGAAATCATGGACGAGCCGCCGCGCGACACGAAGGGAATGGTGACGCCGGTCAGGGGAATCAGGCGGGTCACGCCGCCAATGATTACGAAAATCTGAATGCCCAAGCTGGCGACCAGGCCAGTGGCGGTAAATGCCGCCATGTCGGATTTTGCGCGCGCCGCGATGGACAGACCGCGGTATATCAGCACCAAAAAGCAGAGGATGATGACCGCGCCGCCCAAAAGACCCAGCTCTTCGCCAATGCTGGCGAAAATGAAGTCGGTATCGACGTTAGGGATACGCGTGGGCATGCCGCGGCCGGGACCGACTCCGAACAGGCCGCCTGCCGCGAAAGCAAAGAGGGATTGCACCAGCTGGTAGCCCTTGTGGGCAACATCAGCAAAGGGGTGCAGCCATATTGCGACGCGGGACTGGACGTGCCCGAACATAAAGTAGGCGGCGACACAACCGCCGGCGAACAGCCCCAGTCCGCAGGCGACGAAACTGAGTCTGCCGGTGGCGGCGTATATCATCACCAGAAATACGCCGAAGAACAGCAGCGATGAGCCCAGGTCTTTTTCGCCAATCAAAATAAGAAGCGAGAGCGCCCACATGAACAGCAAGGGTGCCAGAGTGCGCAGATTGGGGAGGTTGATACCGAGGACGCGTCGGGTGGACAGTGACAGCATTTCGCGGTTTTCGGCCAGGTAAGCGGCCAGGAACAGGATAATCAGAATGCGGGCGACTTCGCCGGGCTGGAAGGAAACGCCAGCGATAGAGGTCCAGATACGCGAGCCGTTGTACTCTTTGCCGATGACGGGCAAGAAGGGCATGAGGAGCAAAAAGATACCGCCCAGCATGAGCAGGTATTTATAGTTGGCCAAATGTTCCAGCGAGGGAACGACGAGCAAGGCCACTATCATTACGATGATGGCCAGAAACAGCCAGATGATTTGATTCATGGCGAGCTGGGGTATCAGGCGCGTGATAAAGGCCAGGCCTGTGCCGGACAACATAAAGGCTACGGGCATCAGCACCGGGTCGGCGCCGGGCGCCAGACGGCGCAATGACAGGTGAGCGCCGGCAAAAAGTAAGAACAGCGAGCCGGGCACGGCCAGATACTGCCAGGAAAAGTCGCCGCCGGCCTGTGTGCTGACCAGCGCGAACAGCAACGATACTGGCAGGGAAGCCGCAAAGAGCAGCGCCAGTTCGGTGTTGCGACGGCTGCTCATGGCGTGGTCATCCCGTCTTCGATGTCAGTCCCGTTAAGGGGTGTG
>JAIRWZ010000032.1 GCA_031268615.1 Actinomycetes bacterium
AATGCACTTCAGGATTGTTGGCGTGAATGCTGGCCGCAACATCCTTTAAGATTTCAGTCTTGCCGGCTTTTGGCGGAGAGACAATCATGCCACGCTGTCCCTTGCCAATCGGAGCCACCAAATCTATGGTGCGCGCGGTAAAGAAAGGTTTGCCCCGCTCCATCAACAGACGCTCGTCGGGATAGACAGGGGTCAACTGGGCAAACTTCGCCCGTTCCGTGGCGGTATCGGGCCGCATGCCATTGACCGTAGACAGCTCGCGCAGAGCGCCATACTTCTCGGTCTCGCGTGGAGGCGCAGCCATCTTTCCCGTCAGCAGGTCGCCACGGCGCAGCTTGTTGCGACGAATCAGCGACGCCGACACATACACATCGGCAGGTCCCGACAGATAGCCACTCGTCCGTAAAAATCCGTAGCCTTCCGGCAAGGTATCCAGAATGCCCACGACATCACTCAATTCGGCCAGCTTGCGCGCCTCCTCCGCAGCCGCGGCTTCAGCCGCTTCACGTTCGGCAGCAGTGCGCGCCGCGTCCAGCTCTGCCTTTGCCTTGTCAGCGCGGGATTGAATGGCCGAGCGAATTTTCTCTATCAGGATTTCTTTCTTAATGGGAGATTTCCGCAGCTCTAAATCCAGGCCCTCGGCTCTTTCCCGCAACTCGGCAACTTTCAGTTTGTTCAGTTCTTCTATTGACGGAATAGCCGGAATATCAATTTTGGGTAGATTCAGATTCACCGGTGCCTGGCTTTGGCCCGGTCGACGATGACGTTTACGTGGTCTTGCTGCTGCGCTCATGCTTTCGCTACTTTCTCCCAGTCCGCCGCGAACGAGGCCAATCCCCGGTCTGTCAGCGGATGTTTTATCAGTTTCTGTAATACACCAAAAGGCACCGTCGCAATGTCGGCCCCCAACAGCGCCGCCTGCGTCACGTGGTGCGCGCTACGCAGGGACGCGGCAATAATTTCCACCGTATGTCCGAAGTCATACAGGCTGACCGCTTCAATCACTTCAGCCAGACGAGCAATGCCATCCTCGCTGATGTCGTCGAAGCGTCCTACAAAGGGCGACACATACGCAGCCCCAGCCCGTGCAGCCAAAATCGCCTGCGGCACCGAAAAACACAGGGTCATGTTTACGTCAATCCCCTCGTCTGCCAACACTTTCGTAGCTGCCAGGCCCTCAATCGTAGTCGGCACCTTCACCACGACATGGGAATCCAGCGCGGCCAACTCGCGGCCTTGTTCCACGATTTCGCCGCGCGTCTCGCCCACCGCTTCAGCCGACACTGGTCCCTCAATCAGCGCGCAAATCCGAAGAATGTGCGAGGGGAAATCTGCCAGTTTGCCGCCCGTGCGTGCGTACAGCGTGGGGTTTGTCGTGACACCCGCCACTACACCCCAGCCCGCGGCTTCCTCAATGTGCGCAAGGTCCGCCGTGTCCAAAAAGAATTTCATCGTTTGTTCCTTTCAAGCTACTCATGTCAAGTACCGGGAAATCGTGCCTGAAACAGGCTGAACCAACGGAGCTATTGTAGTGATAACGTATCCCGTCTGTCAAATTCAACCTGAAAGCGGGTCTTGCAAGCGAGCTTCAGCCCTACCGGACGCATACAGCCTAGGCGCACTTGCTGTAGCCACAGGACCGGCAGACGGCACAGCCACTTTCGTGTTCCAGTGAGCCGCCGCATTCCGGACAGGCGCCCGTCAGGTTATCCAGACTGTCGGTGTGGCGACTGACACTGGCCGACGCCATGCCGGTTTCCATGTACTCAATAGCGTGTTCCAGCACAATACCGATGGCGTCAGCACAGCTCAAGACCTTGCCGCCCTGTGCCCACATCGGACTGGGGCAACGAATCCCCCGCAAGTGACCAACCAAGGCAGTGGGCTCAATGCCCGCGCGCAACGAGGCTGAAATCATACGCGACAGCGCCTCCATCTGTGACGCGGCACAACCGCCTGACTTGCCCATCTGGGTAAAGACCTCCACCAAGCCGTTGTCGTCCCAGTTTACGGTAACGTACAGATTACCGCAGCCCGTCTTTATCTTTTCCGTGCGACCCATCGTGACGTCGGGACGAGGCCGCGGCTCTAAGGTGGCAGGTTCTCCGTCGGCAGCAGCGCCGTCAGCGTCGGCGGCGATGGACGTACTCACTTCGCTGCCTTCGCTGTGTTTGGCAGAGGCGCCGGTAGTCAGGACCTGCGCGTCTTTGCTGCCATCGCGATAAATGGTGACGCCTTTGACCCCCAGCTGCCAGGCCAAATCGTAGACCAGGCGCACGTCTTCGGGCGTGGCGTCGGACGCAAAGTTGACCGTTTTGCTCACGGCGTTGTCGGTGTGCTGCTGGAAGGCCGCCTGCATGCGAATGTGCCATTCGGGGCTGATGTCGTGGGCGGTTACGAATACGCGTTGCAGGTCAGCCGGGACTTCGTCCAGACCCTGCACGCTGCCATGGTCGGCGATTTTTTCCATCAGTTCGGGCGAGTCAAAACCGCCTTTGTGCGCCGCTGCCTGAAACAGCGGGTTGACTTCGACCAGACGGTCGTTGTCCATGACCGTGCGCACGTAGCTCACGGCGAACAGAGGCTCGACGCCCGAAGAGCAGCTGGCAATGATGGAGAGCGTGCCGGTCGGCGCGATAGTCGTCACCGTGGCATTGCGCAGGGGGACGGCAGACGGCGTGTCATAGATGCTGCCTTTGAAATTCGGAAACGCGCCACGCTGGGCTGCCAGTTCGCGCGAAGCCGCTTTCGCCTCGTCGTCAATGAATCCCATCACCAGGTCGGCCAGCTGCACCGCGTCTTCTGAATCGTAGGCAATGCCCAGCTGGATTAGCAAGTCGGACCAGCCCATGACTCCCAGACCTATCTTGCGGTTTCCTCGTGCCAGGGCGTCAATTTCGGGTAGCGGGTAGTTGTTGACTTCGATGACATTGTCCAGAAACCGAACGGCGATATGGGTGATTTCGCGCAGGCGATCCCAGTCGATTTCCGGCGCTTTGTCAGAACGGTCGGATACGGTCGTCAACATGCGCGACAGGTTGATGGATCCCAGATTGCAGGCTTCGTAGGGCAGCAGCGGTTGTTCGCCGCACGGGTTGGTGGCTTCAAATTCACCGAGCGCCGGCGTGGGATTTGATCGGTTAATGCGGTCGATAAAGATGATACCGGGGTCGCCCGTCGCCCACGCCAGGTCAACGATAGTGGCGTACACTTCAGCGGCGTCCAGCTGACCTGCTGGTTCGTGGTTACGCGGGTTATATAAAGTATACGTCTTGTTTTCGCGGACGGCTTCCATGAACTCTTCTGTCAGGGCAACCGAAATGTTAAAGTTCGCGAAATCCCCATCCTTCTTGCAGGTGATGAAGTGCATGATGTCGGGGTGGTCAACGCGCAGCACGCCCATATTGGCGCCACGGCGCGTGCCACCCTGTTTGACGGCTTCGGTGGCTTGGTTGAACACACGCATAAAACTAATAGGTCCCGACGAGACGCCTTGCGTGGTTTTGACGTTGTCGCCGCTGGGACGCAAACGTGAGAAGGAAAAGCCCGTTCCCCCTCCTGATTTGTGAATCAGCGCTGTGTTGCGCACCGAATCAAAAATACCTTCCATGCTGTCGGCAACCGGCAGCACAAAACAAGCGGATAGCTGTTGCAAATCGCGTCCGGCATTCATCAGGGTGGGAGAATTCGGCAGAAACTCCAGATTGGTCATCAAATCGTAGAAGCGGTGCGCGGTGGCGTCAACGCTGTCCTCATCAGCGCCCCACACGGACTCGGCGCCGGCAATGTTTTTTGCCACCCGAATGAACATATCTGAAACGTCTTCCAGAGGCTGGCCCTCTTCATCTTTTTTCAGATAGCGACGACGCAACACCGTCAGCGCATTGGGACTGAGCCGCTCATCAATTTCACGGTCATAGCCGCTGTCAATCGTTGCCGCTTTCGGTGTGTTTCCTGCCATGTTTGCTTCCCCTCCGTATGTCTACGATTGCCACAAATACCTCAAAAACCTGTCCTCGGCTTGAGCTTTTCACCATCGTTGCGCCATATTGCCAGCCGGGTACGCCCACCACAATATCTTGAGCCTAGCCAGAGTACCTTGCACAAGATGATGTGTCAACGACAATTCTCAAAAAAACATTACAATGTTACGCGACGGACATATTTTTGCAAAAATCCCGGAAGTAATCCCGGAAGTCAGGAGAGTTCGCGAGCCACCACGTCGGCTAAGACGTCAACGATGGCTTTGGCCGTAGCAAGGTCGGCAGCTTCGGCCATGACGCGCACAACCGGTTCGGTGCCGGAAGCGCGCACCAGTACCCGTCCGTTGTCACCCAGTTGAGCTTCTGCGGCGGTGATAGCGGCGGC
>JAIRWZ010000133.1 GCA_031268615.1 Actinomycetes bacterium
AGCTGACATCTGTGCGCATGAGCTGCAGTTAGATGAGCGAGTACGTCCATCAGCGGTAGTCGATACGCCGCGTGGCAGCGTTACTCTGCGCTTGCGCGTCCCCGGTGCGCACATGCTGCAAAATGCGCTGTTTGCTCTGGCGGTGGGCATTGCTTTGGGGATGAAGCCTGACGACATTGTTACCGCTTTGGCGGGCGCCACCACAACGGGTATGCGTTTGCAGACTCAAATGCTCACGAATTTGGGTGTTGAAATCATCAACGACGCCTACAACGCCAACCCAACCTCGATGGAGGCAGCTTTGCACGTTCTGGCTGCCTGCCGCTGCGCGGGTCGCCGTGTGGCGGTGTTGGGTGAAATGCGGGAATTGGGAGAGCTTGCGCCCGGCGCGCATGAGGCTGTGTTGCGCAAGGCGCGCGAACTGGAGATTGACGCCATCTTTACCCTGGGCGGCCTCTGGCCCGGAGGGGAAGCAGGAATGGACGTACTCACTCAAAAGGTGGAAGAGTATCTGCGGCCGGGTGACGTGGTATTGGTGAAAGGCTCGCGCGGCGTCGCGATGGAGCGAGTCGTGCAGGCTTTGGCGCGGGCTGACGCGTCCTTGGAGGAACCGAAATCATGCTGACGAAATTGGCCCAATATCCGACCTTTCAGGTGTTTTTGATTTTGGCCGCTGCTGCCGTGCTGGTTGCTACGGTCACGCCGGCGCTCATCAGTTTTTTGAAATCGCGTGGGATTGGGCAGCAGATTCGCGCGGAGGGCGTGCAGGGGCACTTAACGAAGGCCGGTACGCCGACGATGGGCGGCGTGATGGTGCTGATTATCGCGGTCCTGCTGGTCGCCGCGATGGTGTATTTTGCGTATCCGGATGTCGCTACGTCCAGCGTGAAAAAGCTGGTGAATTTTAATCGGGGGATTCGTGGGGCGGTGCTGGTGGCCGGAAGTATGCTCGCCTGCGGTCTGCTGGGTTTGATTGACGACTGGATTAAGGTGAGCCGTGAGCGCAGTCTGGGCCTGTCGTCCTGGCAGAAAATTGTCGGGCAGGTACTCATTGCGACCGCCATAACCCTGATTTCCGTCAACTGGGTTGGTACTGACCTGCAACTGCGCATACCCGCCACAAATGCCTACCTCGCGCTGGATGGGATATCGACGACGCTGCCGTTTTTGCGTGGCGCTCATGCGCCGGGACCGGGGGGTGCCTGGATTATTCCTTGGCTGTACCTGCTGTTTGCACTGATTATGCTGGTGGGTATGGCGAACGCCGTTAATCTGACTGACGGGCTGGATGGCCTGGCCGCCGGGTCAGTGATGATTGTTGCCCTGGTGTTCGCGGCGATTGCCTATGCCCAGAATTCACTGCCCATATCACTGGTGGCGGCGGGTGTGGCTGGTGGCTGTATCGGATTTTTGTGGTGGAATTGCTATCCGGCTGACATATTTATGGGCGACACGGGCAGCCTGGGTCTGGGTGGCGCCTTGGGCGCTTTGGCGATGGTGACGAAAACCGAGTTGCTGCTGCCGATTATCGGCGGCATATTCGTTCTGGAAGCCCTGTCGGTCGTCATTCAGGTGTTGGTATTTAAGCGTACGCATAAGCGGGTATTCAAAATGGCGCCGATTCATCACCACTTTGAGATGTGTGGTTGGTCGGAAACAAAAATCATGGTGCGTTTTTGGATTATTACGGGTACCTTGGCGGCTCTGGGTTTTTCGATTTACTTTTTCCAGTCAACCAGGCTGGGAGGATAAATGAGTGCGTCTGTGGAACTGTTTGCCAACCAGGACATTCTGATATGTGGCATGGGTGTGTCCGGACAGGCGGCTTTGCGTTGGTTCGAATGTTGCAGTGAGGCGCGCGGTGTGACGACGGTGGCCGATGTGGATGAAGTGGAAGGGTCGTTTGATGTGGCGGTAATGTCTCCGGGTATTGCTCCGCACACGGCTTTGTTTCGTTCTGCCATCGCCGCTGCCACAGAGCTGATAAGCGAGCCGGAGCTGGCCTGGCGCGTTGCTCCAAAGACCATTACCTGGGTGGCAATCACCGGAACAAACGGAAAGACTACGACGGTCTCGTTGCTGACTCATCTGTTAGAAGGCGCGGGCATTGCCGCCGTCAGCGTGGGCAATATCGGCATGCCTCCCACCGAAGCGCTCCTGCGCGTTGCGGAGGGACTGCTGCCGTCTAACATCGTGTTTGTGTGCGAGATGAGTTCTTTTCAGTTAGAACTGAGCCCGACCTTTGCTCCTGGGTTGGCAGCGGTGCTTAACATTAGCCCCGACCACGAAGATTGGCATGGCAGTTTTGCGGCCTACCGTGACGCGAAATTGCGTCTGGCGCGACAGACTGGTCAGGCAGGGGGCATGGTTTTGTGGGGAGAAGAGCTGCAAGGCGACGAGGACCTGGTGTCCGAACTGTCCCTTGTGGGAGAACATAACCGACAAAACGCGCGGGTGGCGATAGGGTTGGCACGCGAGCTGGGGGCGGCGGACGCTGCGCTGGTGGCAGGCCTACGTTCGTTTCAGGCGGGACCTCATCGTTTGCAGTTCGTCGCGACGCGACGGGGTGTTGACTACTACGATGATTCCAAAGCTACCAATCCCGGCGCTGTCCTCAAAGCGCTCACCGCTTTTCCTGACCGGGAAATTACTTTGTTGGTTGGCGGCCGCAATAAAGGTATCGACTTTTGCGATTTTGCCGCAGCCGCTCTGCCTTTGGTGACGCGGGTACTCTGTTTTGGGGAGGCGGGCGCGGAGCTGTCTGAAGCTTTTGGCGCGGCTGCCCGGCGCTACGCGAGCATGGAAGAGGCCGTCGCCGCTGCGACGGAACTGACGGGTCTCGGCGGCGTTGTGTTATTGTCCCCGGCTAATACCTCCTGGGACCAGTTCGCTTCTTATCAAGAGCGTGGGCGTGCCTTCGCGCAACAGGTGGACGCGCTGGCGGAGGAGGCGACGTTGGTGGAGCTTGAAGATGTGGCAGCAGGGGCGAGCGCGACGTTCGCGGGAGCAGGGGACAGCGCGGTAAGGAGAGCGCATGTCTCGTAAAAAGACAGAACAAAAGGCAAGTACGCGCGGCGGTACCGCGAAGCGGCGTCAGGCCGGGTCAGCGGCGGCAGCACTTCCCGCGGCGCGCTATGGCTTACTGATTGGGGTGGCGATACTGCTTGCCCTCAGCCTTATCATGGCTTTTTCTGCTTCCAGTGGGGAAGCGGTTATCAATCAGGTCACCAAAAGCGCAGCCGAGCTGACGAAACAAGGTCGTGACCCCTCGACGGCAGCTTTGCAGATTCAACCTTTTATCTCGGGGTTTCGTCAGCTGATTTTTATTATTGTGGGCGCTCTTGGCGCTTTTTTGATTTCACGTTTTGACTACCACAAGCTGAACCCCCTTGCGCGTGGCTTGGGCTGGGTTGTCATTATTGCT
Organism: Actinomycetes bacterium; assembly: GCA_031268615.1. Taxonomy (GTDB): domain Bacteria; phylum Actinomycetota; class Coriobacteriia; order WRKU01; family WQUG01; genus JAIRWZ01. The sequence goes on from JAIRWZ010000133.1 coordinate 3,425, forward strand.
CTTTTTCTGCTGCTTGTTCTGGGCGAGCGTGTGTTAGGCTCAACGCGTTGGTATGACTTGGGCATCCTCTCTATCCAGCCTTCAGAATTTGCTAAGCCAATCCTTTTGGTGGTGGCTGCTTCGTTTTGTGCTGTTCACAGCCTTCGCGAACAGGGCGGGAATCTGCTCACTCGGAGTGTGTGGACAACGTTGCTTATGGTTGGCGGTTCTCTGGTGCTTGTTCTGTTAGAGCCTGATATGGGTTCGACCGCCATCCTCTTTGTCGGTTTGTCGGTCGTATTGGTACTCTGCGAATGGCCTTGGTATCTGCCGGGAGGTCTTGCCATCGTCGCTGTGGCGATAGGCGCTCTGCGGGTCACATTCAGCAATGGCTATGCGTCGGGTCGCCTGTCAGACTTCATCGCAAAATGGACGCGTGGCGTCACGGCCCATCAAACCCTGCAAGCCGAATACGCCTTAGGTTCCGGCGGAGTGACGGGGCTTGGACCCGGATTGTCACGACAAAAGTTTCGGTATCTACCCGAGGCGCAAAACGACTTTATCATTGCCATCATCGGTGAAGAATTGGGACTCATTGGTACCGGTTTGGTGTTGGTTGGTTTTGCCCTCATCCTCTTTGGGGGTATGCGTATTGCCTCCGGCGCTAAAGACAAGTTGGGTCGCGCCATCGCCGGTGGCGCGACCGTCATGTTAGTGTTTCAGGCTGTTCTCAATATCTTTGCGGTCATCAGTCTGGGACCGGTGACGGGAAAGCCGCTGCCCTTTGTGACGCTGGGCGGGTCTTCCATGCTTTCGTCTTTTGCCTTGGTTGGCTTGATTCTGTCAGTTGCTCGCTCTTCAGCGCCCTCGTCTCGTCGGGCCGTGTCAGGCAGCGCAGAGCGTTCCGGGTCGCGCAGCTCGCGGCGCTCTGACGGGGACGGCCTGTCCTCCTCGTTGGAAGACAGGCACGATGATGGTGACGCGGGAGGCCACGGGCACAGGCCCAAACGCAAACGTGGGCGCCGACATCGTGGACGAGCAGCGGTCTCTGCGAAAGGAACCGGGGAGGTGGACGATGATGGCGAAGCCGACGAGGAAGGTGATTTTGAGTGGCGGTGGGACCGCGGGGCACATCTATCCCGCTCTCGCTCTGGCGACTGAGCTGAAGTCTCGTGGTATCGAAGTGCTGTATATCGGTACCCCGAAGGGGATTGAGGCGCAGCTGGTTCCGGCAGCTGGTTTGTCTTTTACTGCCGTGAGCGCCGCAGGTTTTGACCGCAGTCGTCCGTGGACCTTCGTAAGCTCTGGCTATCAGGTGTTTAAGAGCGCCTGCATTACCCGCGCTCTGTTGCGCGAGGAACAGGCGGACGCGGTGGTGGGCTTTGGCGGGTATGCCGCCATTCCCGCTGCTCTGGCGGCTGGCTGGCTGAAGATACCGCTGTCGCTGCATGAGCAGAACTCTGTTATGGGCATGACGAATCGCTTTCTGGCGAAACGAGCCGCCTTTGTTGGGGTCACCTATCCCGATACGCTGGAATGCGCCGAACGGCTTAGCCGGGGCAGCGCCGAAGTGGTGGGAAATCCGGTACGCGCTGAAATTTTCAACGCGGCTTTGCGGCGTCAGAATCTGCGGGCTGCTGCTGGCATTGAAAAAGACGAAGTGGCGCTGCTGGTGTTTGGTGGCAGTGCCGGGGCTCGTCATTTGAACAAGGCTCTGTTGGGGCTGGCGCCGCAGTTGGCCGACAATCCGCAATTGCGTCTTATCCACGCCACCGGCCGGGCAGAATACGATACGGTACGGGCTGGTGTGGACGCGCTCACTCCGTCGCTGCGGGAGCGCTGGGAATTGCGGCCCTATATTGACGACATGCCCGCGGCGCTTTCAATCGCTGACGTCGCGCTGACGCGTGCCGGGGCGACAACGATTGCCGAGCTGACGGCGGCTGGATTGCCGTCGGTGTTGGTGCCCTACCCCTTTGCGACCGACGACCATCAGACCGGCAACGCCCGCGCGGTGGTGGCGGCTGGCGGTGCGGTTATGGTGCCCGACGCCGAGATAGATGGCCCGGCGTTGTCGCAGGTCTTGTTTCCGCTGCTTTACGACGCGACGCGGCGTGCTACCATGGCTAAGGCGGCGCGCGGTTTGGCGCGCAGCGACGCGGCGGCTCGGTTGGCCGATGGGATTTGCGCGACGATTGGAGTGGAGTGTTGAGCGAGGCGACGGCGGGGACATATGCTCATTTTATAGGCGTCGGTGGCGCCGGCATGAGTGGATTGGCGCTGGTATTATTGCAGCGTGGTGTCGCGGTGAGCGGCTCTGATATACGGGAAAGCCGCTACACGCGCGAGCTGGAGCGCGCCGGCATGACTGTGCATATTGGTCATGATGTGGCGAACTTGCCTGACCCTGACCCGCAGGTAGTGGTTCTGTCAACGGCCATTCCTGACACTAATCCGGAACTGATTGAGGCTCGTCGCCGGGGCATTGAGCTGTGGCCGCGCGCGCGTATGTTGGCAGAGCTGACCCGTGACGCAACGGTGGTTGCGGTCGCCGGAACGCACGGTAAAACCTCGACTTCGTCAATGATTGTCTCAATGCTTGCCGATGTGGGACTGCGTCCCGGCTTTTGTATTGGTGGACAGGTGGACGCCTTTGGGACGAATGCCGACGCCGGACTGGGGGCTGAAGGCGGGGAGAGTGAGGCAGCAGGAGAGGGAACAGGTGAGGTAACAGGTGAGGTAAGGGGTAAAGCGGGCTGTTTTGTCGTGGAAGCTGACGAAAGCGACGGTTCGTTTGTACACCTGTCTCCTGATATCGCGGTGATAACCAATCTGGAATCTGATCATGTTGACCACTATGGGTCGATGGACGAGCTGCGCGGCGCTTTTGCCGCCTTTATGCAACGCCTGTCTGACGACGGGGTGCTGTTGGTTGGCGGTGACGACGAGGCCTTGGTGTCGCTGGCGCGTGACAGTGGGAGACGCGTCGTAACCTACGGGCGCGGCGAGGACTGCGACCTGCGCTACGGAGACGTGCAGCGCGCGGGCGTGGGGTCGCGTTTCAGCGTGACGGTGGGCGGCAGTCTGTGTGCTGCAGGCGAAGGCGACCACCAGATTCAGACCGGCGTCACCTTACCGGGCGAGCATATGGTGGCAAACGCGACTGCGGCGTTGGGTGTGGCTGTTTTGATGGGCCTGGATAGTCAGGCAGCTGGTGGCGCCTTGA
>JAIRWZ010000136.1 GCA_031268615.1 Actinomycetes bacterium
GACGTTGCAGACTCAGGACAGCTCGTCTCCCTCGTCATCTAAATCTTGTGCGGTATCGTAGTCATCGTCAGGTATATCCGGGTCACTGTCGGCGGTATCACCAGCTCTGTCAACATCACCCGCCAGGAGCTTCTGACGCCGTCTCTGCAGATAACGCCACAGTCCATAGCCACCCAACAATAGCAAAATTATGAGCAATGGAATGCAGCAAATCCCCAAAGGACCAGCTAGATTAGCACGCAGTGCCGCCAGCAAGCCGCCCCCTGAGCCAGGAATCTTAATAATCTGAGCCCGCTCATTACCCGCATCAGCCACGACAAAATAATCGTGCGCCGAATCATAGGCAATATCAGAAGAATACGCAAATTGTCCTTCTTCGTTGCCATAAACGCCGTATTTTGCCAGAAATTTACCGTCGTCAGAGCTGAAGACATTCACACTGAAGTCCAAACCATCTATAATGACAATGCGCCCCGCCGCGTCAATCGTGCATCCCATAGGCTGCTGCATGCCGGCCGAAGTCGTCTCCAGAGATTGGTTGCGCACGTCAGCGCCCTGATTGGCAGGGTTGCCTGTCCTGACCATCCAGACACGATCCCCGTCACGGTTATATTTGCTCAGACGATTGTTATAGGTATCCACAACATAGACATTACTGTCCCGGTCAATCGCAATGCCGTTGATGGTGTCAAAGCTGTCATCTGAATTGCCCCGCTGCCCTACATAACCAATCAGCTTGCCTTGCCGATCCCAAGCTACAAAGCCACTGCGCGCACCCACGACAACCATTTCGTCGTTGGCCGCCACCGACATGGGGTTGGGAATCTGCAAGGTCTGGCGCAGCTCGCGGTCCGGATCAAATACCAGTACGTGGTGATACGTCTGTTCGCACACATACATCCAGCCATCCGGCGCCACCGTAATGTCACTGGGAAAGCTGAGCGCCGTACCGGAAGTATCGCGGTCAAAGAGGGCTTTGAAGCTGCCGTTCCAATTGAATTCAACAATGCGCCTACGACTCTGGTCAGTCACCCAGAAACTACTGCCGTTGTCGGCAATGGCGCACGAGGCGGGGTTGATGACCTGGTCAGGATTGGGCCCAAAAGCATACACAGAATTAATCCAGGTAATGCCACGCGTATCGTAGTCACCCACCTTATCGCCCTCAAAGAACTTCAACAACCAGGCGCAGACCAACAGTAACAGAATAATCAGCACAACAATAGCGCTGATGGCCAGCACGCGTCCCCGCTTGTTGACACCGCGCGGCAGCTGTTCACCTTCGATGTTGTGCGCAGGTTCTGACGCGCTCATTTGCTCTCCTCACTCTGTCCAGATGTCGGGGCTGCCCCCAGCTTGTTTAATTTGTCGGCTAATTCTGTATCGTCAGGCAGAAAGGCCTGCGCCTTTTTATAGTCGGCAACGGCGCCTTCACTGTCCTTCAGTTTCACTTTTACGTCGCCCCGGCGCACGTAGCCGTCGGCATCATTAGGCGCCAGTTCAATGTAGGCATCCAACGTGGTTAGCAGCTTTTCATCCTCACCTTGTTGCTCGTACAAGTTCATCAACGAGGCCAGACTTTTTTCATAGACCGAATCCGGACCACCTGACGCCGCCCAATTCATGTCTTCGCCTTCCTCCAGCTTTGCTTGATAGAGCTCCCAGGTTTTGTCACGCGCTGTTTCAAAGTAACGAATCGCCTCGTCAGTCTTGCCGTCCTCCCGGGCAAAAATGGCCTCCAGAAAACTGAGGTAGTCACCGCGGTCCTGCACGAAAGTTTCGGTATCGGCAGCAGCGCGTCGATACTTATCCATCTGCGCGCGTGCCTCGCGCATCTGATTATCCACTACCAGAGCAACGATGTATTGTTGCCAAATGCTGGGAATATCGTCATCGTCACTTTGCCCCATGCGTTGCTGCAGCTCTAACGCGCGACGCGCGGTCAGTGTTTTGGGCGTGTCCGACAGGTCAATGGTGCCGTTGAGCAGAGCCACCGTCGCTGTCAGCAAAGAGCCAACCACCAACAGTGCCAGCACGCGCCATAAGACCCGCAACAGCGGATCGTTGATGCGTTGCTTTCGTTCCCGCACCACCTTGCGCCCCACATGAATACGCTCTGCGCGCGGGAGCGTCGGGATTTGCAGATCCTTGTCTTCACGTTGATTCGTCATACCTCATCCCGTCTGTCCGTCCATCCTCGTATTTTTGCAGAAACACCCTCCAACCAGAAAGGTTGGTTGCTATCCGCCACCCAGCAGAAACTGGCAGACAGAGAGAGCCGAATCTTTGGCGACCCGACCCCCTCTGTCATACCAAGTCAAGAGCAGCTTACACCACCAGCCTCTCTCAACATTCTCTTACTTGAACAAATACAGCACCTGCGCATGACCTATGTAATGCTCCTGGCCCTCGCCAATGCCGTGCGTACCGATGTTCCAGCTATCCTCACCCTCTTCGGGCAGAACACGCAGTTCACCAGCATCGCCCACGTAGTAGTGGTGATGCGAGGAAATACCCCCAGGGTTGACGGCAAGGTAATCGCTCACCACACCGTCCACGCCGTCGTCACGTCCCTCAACCGACGCGCGGTCGATGGCCACATGACACTTCAGGCAGACGCTATCTTTGATGACACCGGTCGTACCCGTCTCAGGAGTGCCTGTTACAGCCTTTTCGATAACCTTGAAGTTGCCGTTCCAATACTGTGGCTTACCGTTAGCCGAAACCAACCAGCGGTCACCGTCAGCGTTGGCCTCATAATCCTCCAGATAAGCTTCCTTAGAACCAGAATCCCACGGTTCGTCCCCATCACTATCGTCCGGCAAGGCAGCAAAAGCAGCGCTGTCCCCACTCGGAATATCGTAGGTAGTCGTGCCACCCTGACCACGCAGCTCAGACCGCGTTGCGGCAACCCCAATGTCATACGCGTACATCCACAAGTTGTGGCTGTCCTCATCCAAAGACTTAATAGATTTTGTCGCAACGGTACCGATAGTGGGCTGGCTCCACTCGTAGACATCAATGCCGCTGGTTCCGTGCGGCCATGCCGTTGAATTCGTGGAAACGCCTACCATGTCATGGCATTGATCGCAACCAAAGGCCATGGCCGTACGCGGCGCCTTACCACTGGGCGCATTAGTGGCGTCTACTTCAGACGGGGCACCCCACTGACCGTCATTAGTCAGGCGATAGCCACCCGCAGCTCCCGCCGGATGACAGGGAGCACAGGACGGCTGACCGCCCGCATGCATCCAAGCGCCGGTGCCGTGACCGGTAATTTCTACCGTGCCATTGTCAGAGCGAGCATCATGACTCTCGCCATAACCCCAACTATTGACCGCAAACTGAGAATTTGTATGACAGCCCTCCTGAGCGCAAGTGTAGCCGGTTGCCATGGCCTTTGCAGCCGCAAAAGCCGTATCACCCAAAGCATTGCTGCCATCGGTAGGATCTGTAGCATCACCCACCAGGTCGGGCTGTGGCGCCTGTATATCACTGCCAACCGGAACCGGACGCGGGTCTTCCGTGCCCGGATTGGAATAGTAACGGCCATCGCCATTGACCCACCAATAGCCATAGCCGGTCGTCGTGGTAGCCCAAGTCCGATTATTACCATCAACGTTCAGGGTCACGCTCTCAGTTCCGATGCCATCCACGCCGGAAGCTGGCAGTGGTAGCAAATTAGTGCGAACCCAAGTACGACCGCTCGCAGTCGGAGTGTTTGCCCAAGGCGTACCTTCACCCAGTGAGAAGTTGCCGTTCGCAACGGCTTCCTCAACCTTCTCGTCCTGGCTGCCGCCCAGCATGTAAGCATCAAACACATAGAACTTTGAACCACCGGTGCCGTGGATACCGCCACCATGACAGTAGGTGCAGGCATTTTTGCCATGGCCGCTACCAGCATGCGGATTACGATCGGCCGGATCTTCGGCATACTCAATTTTCTTAGCAGAGCCGCCGCCGCCCCAGTCTGTGTGGCAATTCAGACAGTTGCCACCGGTAGTCAGATGATTATCCGCAATGGTGCCATTCGACTCTTTATCCGCCGTTGCACGGTGAGCGCTGTGGCAGACGACGCACTTAACCGACGTGGTGGAATACCCACCGTGTGGCGTAGCCTGATCGTTGGTATCAGTAGTGTCACGCTTATAAATTGCATTGGCGCCGTCCCATTTCAGGTAGCCTTGTAGGTTTCGATTCCCACTAGATCCCTGACCCAGGCTGAAGGCGCCCGCATACTTCGCCATAGCCACGGCGCTGAAAGCAAGGACAAGCGTCATAGCCAGAACAAGTACAAACAAAGTTTTCTTCATTGAATTGTCTCCTTTTAGATAGTTAGAAAATGTAATGTTGTCTTTCATGTAAACACCTCCTTTCTCAGACTGATTTCGCTCTACGCGGCAGACAAAAGCCAGCCACATTGAAACCACCCATGTCAAGAAAATACACAACAGCAATCACACAGCACTGCGACAAAGCGTCCCCCAAAAAACCCATCGAAACCCTGGGCCGTCACGCCTCTTTCATCTCCCCGTGAAACCCGGCAAAAATCCGTTTTCATGGGGCAAGGTTTGTTTGCCCCCCCCCCCCCCCCGAAAGTCAAGGTTTTTCCGGTAATAGATTTTGATGCAGTAGCGCGCAAATACGAAAAAACTGAGGACGGAGCCCAAAGCTCCGTCCTCAGTTTTTTGGGTCAGGCCCAGTCTGCCCCAAACAAATCTATAGCTTGTTGTACCGCCCTGCCACTCGGCCCTACTTAAAGAAACCTTCGTAGTGGCGCATTTTCAG
>JAIRWZ010000086.1 GCA_031268615.1 Actinomycetes bacterium
ACTTAGGTTACAAAGACCCTCAAGACACTATCAAAGCAGAAGACATACAAGGCTCAGTATATGCAGGTCTTTCTTATAAGACTTGTTCTCCCTGTCACTATGGAAGTGCAGACTATGCAACAGACATTGGCAGAATAGAGGGAGACTGGCCGCACTCTTCTTCTCATGATATCTCTTTGTTAGGTAACTTCAGTCTTGAGACCAGTCCGCTTATCTCTCTTAGTGAAACTCTTCCAATAGAAGGTAAACTGACTTCTGCCAATAAGACTGAAGTAGTCTGTACACGCTGCCACCCTCTAGACAGCGCCTCCGCTCCTTCTCTCTTAAGACGCTCTGTTCACTGGCAAAAGGTATCCTTTGACTCTCAAGGGGGTACTACCCCTATTCCTGTCCACACTTACCTGCGCTCTGGTAAGACGTACGGCAAGCTTGCCACTGTCACTAAAGACGGACATGACTTTAAGGGTTGGTATACCGAACCGGAAGGTCAGGGTAGTCTCATCACTTCTTCTACGGTCTCTACCATCACTTCAGACCAAACCCTCTATGCTTTCTGGGAGAGTGCGGGATATCGGGTCTCTTATAATGGCAATGGCGCAAGTGGAGGCAGTGCGGTCTTCGACCTGCATCTCTACGATGCCACTGATGAAGCTACCGCTGCGGTGAACACCTGGCAAAGTCTAGGTATGGATTTTGTGGCGTGGAATACTCTCTCAAATGGGGCAGGAACTTCCTACCACCCCGGAGATAGTCTTGTTTTTTCCAACGGAAACTTGACTCTGTATGCGATATGGAAAAAGCAAGCCCTTAGCTTTGAGGTAACTATTGGCTCTGACCTGACCTTTGCCATACCGACCTCTGGATTTAGCGACGCTGGTACAGGTCAGGCGCCGTATGCCTGGGACATTGACTGGGGAGTGGGCAGTCCCACCGAAGCGCACAGTACTTCTTCTTCGGACTCTGCCGGTGTCTCACATACTTACCCTAACGCCGGTACCTACACCATTAAGATAACGCCGCAGGGTACTCCCAGCTATGGTTGGGCACGTGCTTTTGCGTTTGGGGAGGATACTGATGGGGCAAATAGCAACGCCAACAAGAAGAAGGTCACCGCAGTCACGAAAATCCCCACCCTCGGCTTTCTGGCAGGCTCTACTTCTGCCGGTTCCGACTTCATGCGGAATATGTGGTATGGCTGCACCAATCTGGAAAGCGTTGCCTTTAATGATTCTACTGACTGGTCGTCGATTACCACCATAGGCAATTCATTCCTCGCCAATACATGGAATACCTGTACCAACCTTACTACTGCCGACGTACCGGATACTTCCAGCTGGCAGGTCAGCACCATAGGCAATTCATTCCTCGCCAATACATGGCAGGACTGTGATTCTCTCGCTATTGCCGTCGTACCGAAGACCTCCAATTGGACGGTAACCACTATAAGCAGCAATTTCCTCGCCAATACATGGAGTACCTGTACCGACCTTACTACTGCCGACGTACCGGATACCTCCAATTGGAAGGTAGACACCATAGGCAACAATTTCCTCTTCCAAACATGGTATTTTTGCACTTCTCTTACTACTGCCGTCGTACCGAATACCTCCAATTGGAAGGTAACTACCATAAACAACTTTTTCCTCTCCCAAACATGGGATAACTGCGCTTTTCTCGCTATTGCCGCTGTACCGAATACCTCCAATTGGACGGTAAACACCATAGGCAGCAATTTCCTCGCCAGTACATGGAATACCTGTACCAACCTTACTACTGCCGACGTACCGGATACCTCCAATTGGACGGTAAAGACCATAGGTAGCAATTTCCTCGCCAGTACATGGAATCTTTGCAGCAAACTTACTCCTGCCGTCGTACCGAATACCTCCAATTGGACGGTAAACACTATAGGCAACAATTTCCTCGCCAATACATGGCGTTCTTGCAGTGAGCTTATCATTGCCGTCGTACCGAATACCTCCAATTGGAAGGTAACCACTATAGGCACCTATTTCCTCGTCAATACATGGTATTCTTGCGGCAATCTTATTACTGCCGTCGTACCGGATACCTCCGGATGGCCAGTCACCGCCGTAGGCAATCATTTCCTCACCGATACATGGTACGCTTGCACTTCTCTTCCTGCTGACCCCGTACTGGATACCTCCGGGTGGCAGGTCACACCACCACCACCATAGGCGACGGTTCTCTTTCCCAAATTTGACCTAGCTGCGGTAGGGTAAGTTGGCTTGCCAGCTTACCGCCACTTGGCGGCAATCGAGCGGACAGCAATCCATCTGCTCACGCGCACGTATTGCTGTTCCGGTGCCCCTTTGTGCTGTTTTTGTGGTGGTGGCCGTGCATAATTAGCCCTTCTGCTATAATATAATATCTCTTTGGTTGCATATAGGAAGAAAGGGCTGATTGTCAGAAATGAGAATGTTGAAATCAATAGGACTCACGCTGCTGATTGTCATTGTGGTGTTCGGAGGTTCGTTTTTTGCGACGCTGTACGCGCGCGAGAAGGGTTGGATACAAGGCAAAGAGATTGTCGAAGAACCCGGCGCCTACGACGACCAGACAGAAGAAGACGGCGAAGGCGCTGACTGGATGGCCGCCAATGGCGAAGCGCAATGGCCCTACCTGGTACCAACTGAAGGACCTGTCGTAACGCCAAAGACCATCAGTTTTGCGTATAACGGAACGAACTATGAAGTAAAGGCTTCGGTGGACAGTGCGGTGTACCATGGCGCGGTGGCGGCGTTGCGTGGCTATGAAATCCCGTCCGACGCGGATGACTATGAAAAAGAAGATCTACTGATGGCTTATTACAACAAATTGGCCTATGACCCACAGCAGGACGGCGCCATCGAAAGTCTGCTGAAAGCTTTTCAGGATATTCGTGACCAGAAAGAGCTAGACAGTGACGAATATCTGGAGCTGTTGGTCAAGTATGTGCAATCTATCCCCTATGACCCTAACCGTGGCTTCGCGGAGGCGAAGAGTGCGGGGAAGGGCAACCCACGTATGCCCGTGCAGGTGTTGGTAGACGGAAAGGCTGACTGTGATGAGAAGGTCATGCTGCTGTCCTGTCTGCTCACGCGTGAGGGATATGAAGTCGTCGGACTGTACTTTTCGGCAGAAAAACACATGGCCTTGGGCGTGCAGGCCGCTGACGGAGAAGGCTACGAGGGCACCGGATATGCCTACGTTGAAACGACCGTGCCCGCCTATGTGTCCGAGGTACCGACCAGTTTTGTCAACGATGTCAAACTGGAAAGCGAGCCGATACAGATTGCTTTTGGCGATGACTCCGAGCGACTGGGTGAATACAGCGCGACGGCGACACAGGAGGTGGCGCGCATTATTGAGGTACGCGACGGCGCTCCGGCAGCCGGCAAAGAGCAGAAAGCCTACATTGAATCAACGGCACTGTCGAAGGCGAGCTACCGCAAAGAGGAGGCAAAGTACAAAGCCTGCTATGTCGCGGAAAACAGCTTTCGCACCGTAGTAGATAAGAACGGTACAATTACCGGCGATTTCATGGATCGTGTCCCGGCTATCACGTGGATTGACAAGAACGCCTGGTGGTAGACCAAAAAATTCACATGGACACCAACCAACCCTGACGGCTCGATTGGTGTCCCTACCGTTCATACTGGCAAGTCCGTTCAGGTTAACGCAATGTTTCGCTCTGTGCAATTTGTTCCCGTACTGGAGGGCTCCCTGATAAAATGTGCGCGGCTGGAGTGGACGTACTCACTTCTTGTTATTAAAGCCCTGTGCAGGATATCGAGATGAAAAGGAGTAAGGCATATGCCCGGAATTTCCAAAGAAGTACGCGATGAGATTATCCGCAAGATTGAGGACGCGAACGTCGAGTTCATTCACCTGTGGTTTACCGATGTGCTGGGGTTTTTGAAAACGCTGGTGCTGTCGATTGACGAGCTGGAAAATGCGCTGACCGAAGGCATGGGTTTTGATGGCTCGTCGATTCAGGGCTTTGCGCGGATTTTTGAGTCGGATATGATTGCGCTGCCCGACCCCGACACGCTGCTGATTCAAAAGTGGCGTCAGACCGACGAAAATATCGCGATTATGTTCTGCAACGTGGTAACTCCGGAAGGTGAGGCTTTTGAGGGCGACCCGCGCGAGGTGCTGAAGCAGCAGCTGCGTCGCGCCGCCGCGCTGGGCTACAAGGTCTTTCTGGGGCCGGAGTGCGAGTTTTTCTACCTGACGAGCGCCGAGGACCCGCAGGTGTTGGACCAGGCTGGCTACTTTGACCAGAGCGCGCGCGATTTGGCCTTTGACCTGCGGTCAGAGACGGTCCATCGTCTGCGTCAGTTCGGCATTGAGGTTGAGTATTCACATCACGAGGTGGCGCCGTCGCAGCATGAAATCGACCTGCGCTACAAAGAGGCGCTGAAGATGGCCGACCAGGTCGTTATCTATAAGACCCTGGTGTCAGAGACCGCGGCGCTGAACGGCGTGTATGCCACGTTCATGCCCAAGCCGCTGAATGGCGTCAACGGCAGCGGTATGCACGTCCACCAGTCGCTGTTCCAGGACGGGCGCAACGCCTTTTACGACCCGGAAGGTAAATGGCAACTGTCGCAGGTGGCGCGCCACTACATCGGTGGCTTGCTGAAACACGCCCGCGGTATTGCCCTGCTGACCAATCAGTGGGTCAACAGCTACAAGCGTCTGGTCGCGGGATTTGAGGCGCCGGTCTACATCTCCTGGGCACATCTGAATCGCTCTGCTCTGGTGCGGGTCCCGTTGTACAAGCCGGGCAAGGAGGCCGCGACTCGCGTCGAGCTGCGCATGGCTGACCCGGCCTGCAACCCCTATCTGGCGTTTGCGGCAATGATTGCCGCCGGTCTGGACGGCATTGAAAATCAGATTGAGCCGCCGGAAGACATCGACTTTGACGCCTTTGCGCTGTCGGTTGACGAGGTCAGGGCGAAGGGTATCGACCTGTTGCCGGGGGATTTGAACGAGGCCATCAACGCCTTTGTTGAGGACGAAACCATTCGGGAGGCGATGGGTCCGCAGGTCACTGACTACATCATCGCGAACAAGCGTCAGGAATGGGACGATTTCCGCACGCAGGTAACGCCGTGGGAGCTGGAGAACTATCTGCCGAAGCTGTAAGATGGGCGACGGCGGTGGTGGGCGACGGCGGGCAACGACGTCGGTCGGAAGTTTTACCGCGGTTCCGTTGCAGTTTTGCCACACGAGATGGCATGAGGCGAGAGCGTTCTCACCGGACGCTCTCGTTTTTCGTGCGCTCATGGACGTACTCACTGCTTGTTGTCTCGTTGTTCGCAAAAATGAGATACACTAATAGGCGCTTGCAAAAAGGAGGTTAGCGTGGTGACAGAGACTCGACGAATATTGCTGGTAGAGGACGAGAAAACCATTTGCGACGCGGTTGCGGCGTATCTGGAGCGCGAGGGATTTTGGGTCACGCCGGTACCGGATGGCGAAGCGGCGCTGTACGCGTTCGCGCTGCATCAGTTTGACATGGTGGTGTTGGATTTAATGCTGCCAAAGGTGCCGGGAGAACAAGTCTGCCGCGAGATTCGCGACAAGTCCGATGTGCCCATCATCATGTTGACCGCTAAAGGAGAGCTGGACGACCGTATTTCCGGGCTGGAGCTGGGGGCTGACGATTATCTGGTCAAACCCTTTTCCCCTCGCGAACTGATTGCGCGGGTCAAGGCATTACTGCGTCGTACTCATGCCAGCGAGACGCCCCAGCGCGACCGTCTGGTGTTTGGCGATTTAGAGTTGGATATCACGGCACACCGGGCTACGCTGGCCGGAGTCAATCTGGATTTGACTGCCAGCGAATTCAAACTACTGACCACACTGGCGCGCTATCCCGGGCGGGTCTATTCGCGTATGGAACTGGTTGAAAAGGTGTTGGGTTACGACTTTGAAGGCTACGAGCGCACGGTAGACAGTCACGTTAAGAATCTGCGCGCGAAGCTGGGCGATGACCCAAAGCACCCGCGCTTTATCTATACGGTACACGGAGTGGGTTACCGCTTCGAGCCGCAGACGACGCCGAACTTGACGCTGCAGCCGGGTTCCGGGGCCGTCGATAAAGCTGCTGAAAAGTAGGGCGATATCGTGTTATGTCCGCGCCCGATTGGGGTTAACGATGTCGTGTAGGCTGTCCCTTTCGTATGCGCAGTGTTGCGCATGGCGGGTCAGCTCTGCCCCTGCGTGCCGCTGAAATGAGCGACCGAGACCGTATCCTGTCTGCGCCGCGTTCGCGTGGCAGCGTATTTGCGTTTCGCATCGGCATTGCCTTTGCGTTAGTCGCGGCGATGACTGCTATTCTGGCCGGTCTGATTACCTGGGTGGCCTGGACCTTGCAGTTTAACCAATACGTGCGCTCGAATTTGCAAGACACTGCCGATGGCGTGGCGGTGGCTGCCGCCGAAGCGTACCAAGTCTATGGGGGCTGGAACATGGGAGCCTATTCCGTCATCCCACGGGTGGGTTCGCGCACCGACGTTATCGTTCAGATTGTCGATACCACCGGTACCATCATCTATGACGTCACTCCCGAAGACCTGCGCGCCCAGATTTTTGACGGTAACGCGCCCACTTTGTCCGATGACGACGCTACTATGATTTTAGATTCTGACAATCGCAATGTTATGAGTGCGCCGGTGATTGTCAGCGACGCTTTGGTGGGCGAAGTGCGGGTCTGGGCCTACGGGCCGAATGGCTTGCTGACCTCGCATGACCTGCAAATGCGCCTGTATTCGCTGATTGCTTTGGCGGTGGCTGGTTTTGTGGCCATTATCGTCGCGACGGCCGCGGGGGTGACCTATGCCCGCCGTTTCGTGCGCCCGATTCGCGCGATTACCGCAACGGCGCAGGCGCTGCGTCAGGGCGAGGAAGGCGCGCGTACTGGCCTTGCCGGGGATGACGAGATTGCGCAACTGGGCGTGACCTTTGACAGGATGGCGGATTCTATTCACGCCGACCGCTTGTTGGAGCGCCGACTGACCAGTGACGTTGCCCACGAGCTGCGCACGCCACTGATGGGCATTCAGGCCACCGTCGAAGCCATCGAGGACGGCATCTATCCCGCTGACGAGGCGCATTTGTCGGTGATTTCCAGTGAAACCCGTCGCCTGGCGCGTCTGACGAACGCGATATTGGAGCTGTCCCGGCTGGAAAACGCAACGGAACGATTTGTCTTGCGCCGGGTGGATGTGGCTGTACCCGTGAGAGCGTCCATCGACGCACATTTAGCTTTGTTGGAATCTTGTTCGCTGCATTTGGACGTCCAGCTGTCTGAAGGTCTGTTTTTGCTGGTAGATACCGATAAATTGCAACAGGCGCTGGGAAATTTTCTGTCTAACGCAGCGCGCTACACGCCCGAAGGGGGCACGGTGAGCGTGAAGGCCTTTGCTGGAGCGGGAGACGACGCCGGCGCGTGCCTGATTCAGATTGCTGACAGTGGTATCGGGATTTCTGATGAGGATCAGGCCCGATTGTTCTCGCGCTTTTGGCGTGCGGACGCCGCACGCAGCCGGGCTTCGGGTGGGATTGGCGTAGGGCTGGCCATCGCGAAGGAAATCATCGAGCGTCACCACGGCTCCATCACGGTTGCCAGCCAGGTGGGGGCAGGTACCACGTTCACCATTTACCTACCCCTGGCAGAAGGATAGCAGGTCTGGACCCCGGGTCAAGCCCGGGGCAGGCTGGACTTCGTCCGCTCACTTCGTCGAATTCGGGCAATTTGCATATGCGGCGCCTTTTGGGTATCTTTGTAAGGTTCACTTTCACTGCCCCGTGAAGAGAAGAACGAACTTTTGGACAATGGAGGAAATGTGAGTACGTATTACGCAAAACCAGGCGAGGTCGAGCGCGAATGGTTGCTGATTGACGCAACTGATGTTGTGCTGGGTCGGCTGGCAACCCGCTTGGCGGCCATTTTGAAGGGCAAGACCAAGCCACAGTACACGCCACATGTTGATGTGGGCGATTTCGTCGTCGTTATCAATGCGGAAAAAGTGCGTTTGACTGGCAACAAGGCTGAACAAAAAGCCTATTATTCGCACAGCGGGTATCCCGGTGGGCTGAAAGAGGTTTCGTATCAGCGGATGTTGCAAGCGCACCCTGAACGCGTGATTGAACACGCGGTTCGTGGCATGTTGCCGAAGAACACGCTGGGACGCGCGATGGGTCGGAAATTGAAAGTATACGCCGGGCCAGAGCATCCGCACGGGGCGCAGGCTCCGCGACCGATTGAGTTGGAGGGCTGAGAGCTATGGCTGAAAGGAAAAAGATGGACGTCATAGAAGAGGCCGTGGAGGAAAAAGCTGCGGCTGCCAAAGTGAAGAAGACCAAGACTGGCGCGGCTGAGAAAAAAGCAGCGGAAAAAGAAGAGAAGAAAGCTGCTGTCAAGGCGGCCGTGACAGAAGAGAAGAAAGCTGCGAAGGAAGCGGTGGGGGAAGTGGCGGTGAAGGAAGCGGCGGCGGAGGAAGCGACGGAAGAAGTGGATTCAGTAAAGAAAACCGCCACAAAGGATTCAGCAAAGAAGCCCGCCGCCAAAAAACCAGCTGCAAAGAAACCCGCTACAAAGAAACCGGCTGCGAAAAAGGCAGCGGCGACAAAGAAAGCGGAGCCTAAACCCAAAACGGAGCCTAAGCCCAAGGCGGCGGCAAAACCCAAAGCGGAGCCTGAAACTAAGGGGGAGCCTGAAACTAAGGTGGCGGCAAAACCTAAAGCGGAGCCAAAACCCAAAGCTGCCGCGCCAAAAGCCAAGGAAAAGGCGGAAGCGCAAGAGGCGCAACAGCCTGCTCCGGCTGCAAAAAAGGCCAGCGCGAAACCGAAACTGGATATGCCGAAACCATCGGTCAACTATCGCGGCACCGGTCGGCGCAAAAACGCTGTTGCCCGCGTGCGTATTTTCCCCGGCACGGGCAAAATATACGCCAATGGCAAAGATGCTCTGGACTATTTCGGGCGTCAGGCTTTGCTGAACTACATCACTGTCCCCTTCAAGGCGGTTGACAGCCTGGGTCACTTTGACGTTATCGCGCTACTCAAAGGTGGTGGGGTTTCCGGTCAGGCCGGCGCTCTGCGTCTGGGTATCGCGCGCGCGCTGTTGGACGCCAGCGAGGATTATCGTGCCGAGCTGAAACGCGCAGGCTTGTTGCGCCGTGACCCCCGTATGGTCGAGCGCAAGAAATATGGCTTGAAAAAAGCCCGGAAACGTCCGCAGTTCTCGAAACGCTGATGTTTTTTCAGGCGAAAGGGCGAGCGAGAGCGTCCATTCAGGCAAGGTAGTAATCGGGAGCCCGCCGCGCGCGGGTTCCCTTGTTCCGGAGGGGAGTTGAGGACATGGCCCATGTGTTGTTTGGTACGGATGGGATTCGTGGCGTCGCAAACCGTGAACTGACGCCGGAAATGGCCTTCAGGCTGGGGCAGGCAATCGTTGCCGTCATGGGAAACAAGGGAAGGGCGGCAGACCCAACACACCCGCGCTTTCTGATTGGGCGCGATACCCGTCGCAGTGGCGCAATGCTGCAAGGAGCGCTGGCAGCCGGCATTACCTCATCGGGGGGCGACGCACTGCTTGCTGGCATTGTGCCCACGCCTGCCCTCGCCGCTCTGTTGCGACCTCTGACCTGCGCTGGCGGCGTTATGATTTCTGCCTCGCACAACCCACCTGAATACAACGGACTGAAAGTGTTTGCTGGCTCCGGGTACAAATTGTCCGACGCGGACGAGGCGGCCTTAGAAACCCTGCTGCAGACCGACCCCCTGCCCTTTGCTACGCGTCCGGTTGGTACCGCAGTCGGTCGCGTCATCGACATTCCCGACGCCGCCGAACGCTACGTTGCGCGTCTGGTCAGCTT
>JAIRWZ010000087.1 GCA_031268615.1 Actinomycetes bacterium
CGTCGTCATCGTAAATATCGCCGCGTTCCTGCTATTCTGGGCGATGAACGCAATCAGAGGAAGGATTGCAAAATGAGACAGACAGGTACCCCGGCCCTCATCTCACCATCCCTACCCCCGACCCCAACCCCAACCCAACTAACCGCAACATCTACGCGACCCCTTCTCGGCACACTTTCTGCCGCCGTTTTGTTGCTGGCCCTGACAGGTTGCCAGGGCAGAGCGCCCGTCAACCAAACCCTCACCAATGGCAACGGCTCGATAGCCGTCAGCCTACCGGCCAAGACGAACGCTACCGATGACGCAAACGACAAACCCAGCGCTACCAACACAGACAGCGCAGACAACACAGACAGCGCCAACGAGGACTCAATAAATACAACTGCGCCCAATGACAGCAACGATATCCTTGAAATCAAAGAAAAAATGTTCATAGCCCAGACTAACGATATCTACTTCAACGCAAAAGATTACCTCGGCAAAACTATCAAATACGAAGGCATGTTTCAGGAACATACGGTCCCCGAAACCGGAGTGACGTATCGCTCGGTTATCCGTTACGGACCCGGCTGCTGCGGAATAGACGCCAATGCGGGATTCGAACTGACCTGGCCAAATGGAAAGACTGACTATCCTTCGCAAGATGACTGGGTAGAGGCGGTCGGTGTCTTGACCGAATACGAAGAAGACGGCTCTCAATATCTAAGACTTGCGCTGACCTCACTGACCGTACTTGACACACGGGGCGCAGAATATGTAGACCAGTGAGAGGCGGACAGCAACTCGCCTACCTGCACGCACGGATTGCTGTCCTGCCCCACCGCTCCGACAACTCTTACCACTCTAGAGCGACTCTCACCTTATGGACGTACGCGCCACAACCGCGCCCCCCTCACAAAGCGTTAAACAGCTCCGCCTCAAGCATCAGTTGCAGGAATTCTTTCTCAGTCGCGTCACGGTCCCAGTCGCGCTGTAGCTCGCACAGAATATGCGCCAGCGAGGTCAACTGCGCACCTGCTTGCTCGACACGACGCAGCGCCGTCCTGTGCGCGTCAACCGAGGTGCCCCCCACCGCGTCAACCACCGGATAGACCTCATAGCCCTCCCGCAGCGCGTCCAGTGTCGGAAGCGACATGCAAGCCTCTGTCCACAGTGCGCAGATAATCAGTTTGCGACGTCCCGTTGCCTGCACCGCGGCCAAAAATTCCCGGTCCTCCCAGGCGTTAATGGCAGTCCGGTCATGTGCCACAACCTCTCCCAAGGCCTCTTTCAGCCGCGGAATTGTATCGGTGTTGCGCTTTGTCTCCACGTTAACCGTTGACAAAACAATCGGCAATCCGTAGGTTTTCGCAACCCGGACAACGAACACAATGTTATCCACCAAACGGTCGTGCAACATCGAGTTTATCGAGTTTACCTGCGTCGCCTGGTAGTCAATCACCAGCAGCGCACAGTTTTCCGGCGTTAATAAATGGTCAGTCTCTGGATCACGGATTGGTTTGATACTGGTCATACTGCCATCCCCTTTCCTCCGGGTGCCTCACCTAGTTCACATTATAAATTGCCCTTCACATAAATCGGCGTGTACGGCGCGAATGGGCCAATCCCCTCCGTGGGCGAATCCCCTGACAACAACAGAACATATACGAATGAGTGAGTACGCCCATCCCCGCCCGATATCCGTACTGTCAGGCGCGCAGCCAACAGGATTTTGCCACATTCAGGGACTCACCTGTAGCGTCCACTCGATGGTGGTCGAATACGGTGTGTTGGCCAGAACCGTGCCGGTATCGACCTCCAGCAACACTCCACGCGTTGCTGCCCAAGACACGACAGCATTCTGCCCGCGCGTCCCCTTATGCACTAATTGTTCCGTGCCCGCCGTCCACAACGTCGCCGTCCCATCTGGCGCCACAAACATCAGCGAGCCGGACAAGGCTTGTTTCCCTCCGCTTCCACCACCACTTGTTTCCAGAGGACGGGCAACTTTGGCATACACATTCCAGTTGCTGCCCGCCAGCCGCTCATCCATCACGTCGATATGCCAATCCTTGGCCGCGCGCGCAATTCGTTCAACACCTGCCGTAATATCACTGGTCACAAACTCAATCTGCGCCGGTACATACCGAAATTGCACGATGCCCCCTTTAACCGCGCGCCTCCCCATATAAAAAGCTTTTGTAACCTCCCCCTGCAGCAGGTAGATAACTTCATTGCCGCCAAGAGGAGTCGTGTCTTTAATCGACAGATTGAACTCGCCCTTGTTGCCTGCCGTACCCGAACCCAGCACGGTCAGCGAGCCAGGCAATGGCCAGGTCAGACCACTGCGTGGTCCGTACAAAGCCTGCACACTATCGCCGGTCCGGTCAGCCGTCCCTGTCAGATTAGTCGCTCCTTCAGGGACCGTATCAACCGCTAACTTTTCGGCTGCCACAATCAAGAGATACGCACGACCGACATCAAAGTTTGTGGCGTCAAAGACGTGCGACTGAAAGTCATTCGCGCCTAGATCCGGCGCCGACGCCGAGGACTGGGACGTCACGCCCATCTCTCCCGTAAAAGAAAAAGCGCTGAGATCTTCTTTCTGCCACAGATACTCGGGCGTTGCACGGGAAATAGACCCTGTGGTACGCCAGACATTCACCACGTTCACCGTCCCTGAAATCGTAAAGGTCCCGGAACTAGCACGAAATAGTCCACTCGTAGCAGACTTCAAATTAGACTGCAATACGACCAAACGCGGCTTGTCAAAATGGATTTTCGCGCCTGCGTCAGGACGTATCAAGGGCCCGTCAGTGTCGTAGCCATCGCGTGTAAGGACGCAGGTGGCGCCAGCGTTCACCGTGAAAGACTGCGCAAACCGCAATAACGCACCCACCTCGTAGACGGCGCCCGTCTGATGAAACTCGAAATGGGCTCCCGTATCAATCAGCATGTCCTTCACGGTGTACGCAGTGCTTGTCAACGGGCCTTTGCCCGTATAGACAACACGCGCGCCAGCTCCAATGGCAATGTCATGAATTGACCCGGCGAACCAAACCAGTCCACTATAGGGATGAGAATTTTTCATAGTTACCTCGGCGCCTGACGCCACCCGGAGATAGGTCTTGGCGGCAGGCGACAATAGATAAAAAATATACTTGCGCGCTATACCGTCTCCGATGAAATTAATGTCCACTTTACCGCGCAAGTCTACCGCGCCAACCTGTGCCAGTTCACCTGCCCTATCTCCGCCACTGTTCGTGCGGCACACCAAGTTACTATCGCGCAGCTCCAACGTGAAGTTATTGGCGTGCGCCAACATCGGGCCGGAATACTCCGCGTGTACCAAACGAAGCAACCATACTTCCCCTACTAAAGGCGCAGCGACGTTAAACAAAAAGCCATTGACATCGCGCCCATACAGTACGATATCGCGATACTCCATCACAAAAGCGCTCGTGCCTCGATTACTGATTCGGCTGATAGACGAAGCTTGTTCCAAGGTGTGACGCACGCCTGTCTCGGTCGGGCCATGGCCGACAATCGTCATCGAAGCGCGCCCGGAAATCCACTGCAGACCGGTAAAGCTGATATCACTCAACAGATATATCTTCGTCACACTGACGTCACTAAGCGACGTGGTGAACTCGTCGGTAGTCGAGGCGGTAACCGCTCCGGCTTCTCCTGGAACGGCAGGACCCGCAGCAAAAGCACAGGGCACGAGTCCAACCATGCCTGCCACTGCCAACGTAAACAGTGCAGTGACAGGCGCCAGGTAGCTGCGAATTTTCCCACTACAGCTCAATGGGCGTACTCACTCCCGTTCCGCCATCGGTGTGGTGGCGCTTCCCAAAAACGATGAGCAGCATGATGATAATCAGAAGCAACGCGGCAATGGTAATGACCCACAGCCAGGGGAATCGCGGTGTCGGAGCGTCGACGGCCTCGCGGTTCATTTCGCGGGCCTGCGCGGGGCTGATTGACCAGGGCAGTTCAAAGCTCACGTTGTTGGCGTTGGCGGTGCTGTCGCGCATGACGACCCGGCTGACGTAATCGCCCGCGTCGATGGCCCCGTCCCAGAATAGGACGTAGGGCATGCACGAGTTCGGCGCCATGTTGATATCGTCAGCTTTGATATGACGGATGACATCACCGGGATTGTCCTTGCGATAGACTTCGATGTTCAAGTCCCATTTTTTCGCGATGGCCGGCGTCATGTTGCGGATACCGTGAACGACCGAAGTGTAGCCGTCAGTCAGGGTGGCGAAGGCGTTGCGACCTTCGATGATGGGCTGCACGGGCGTGTCGTTTTCTGACAGCACGACGCCCAGTGCGTACGAGTAACGATTGTCGATAATAACGGCGTCGTCACGGCGGGTGTTATCCGTTGTGTGTTCGGCGCTGTCCAGGACGTAGATACCGCCCAGAATGACTCCGTCGAATTCAGCGTCGGGCATGGTGACTTCGGTGACCACCACCTGGCTGGATTTGGGCGGCAGCGTGATATCGGGATTGGCAACGTGCGCCAACTGGTTAAACGGATGGGTCAGACTGGGGTCGGTAATACCGGCTCTTGTGTATTCGATGATACCGGCGCTATTGGTCGAAGCAGAAATAGCGCTGACGCGAATCTGTTTCGGCTGGCTGTCATCGTTCGTGACACGGACCCGCAATCGTTCGGTTTCCCCCGGCTTTAGCCGCACATCGAAGTAGCTGACAGACGAATCGCGCTGCGTTTTGGGTGGCAGAGCTTCGACGGAAAATTTGACCTCACCGGCCGCGGCGATTGCATGCGGCATGATGAAGGCACACGCGAGCAAAACTGTGACAAACAGCGTCGCCGCCGTTTTTGTGTTTGCCGCTACCTTCGCCCTTTTCGGCATCTTCACCGGTTTTTGTAGATTTCTTGTTTTCATAAGTATGAGCCCCTTTCCTCGGATACCCCGATACTCATCAGTTCACTTCGACGCACAACTATCCCGCAGAGTAGACAACGCTCCCTGTCCTCTTCCCTCTGCACCATGCCTCATGCCCTCTGCCCTCTGCCCCATGCGGATTCCTGCTCATTCGGACGGAAGGCGGGACATTTCCGGCGCAGCTCCGACAGGTCTCAGGCGGGCGCATCAGTCAGAGCCCAGGTGATGACCGCCGTGTGCGAGCCTACGACCTGCTCGCCGACAGGAACCGTCAGCACACTGTCGGCAGCATTCCACGAGATATCCCAATGACCCGAACCCGTCGAGGTCGCGGCGTTCAACGCTTTCATCACCGCCCCGCCAGCAATCAACCTGACGCTGCTTTCCGCCACCGGCGCGGCCGGTGCAGTGCCCCCACCGCCATAGCTAAGAGAACCCTTGCTCAAAACAATTTGCGCGCCGGTCAGTGAAGCGGTCCCACCGTTACTGAACGCGCCCAACTGAGCAGTCAAATGATAGCCTGCCCTGGTGCCACGCATATCTTTTATGGTGGCTGTCCCCTTTGCCTGTGCCGGAAAATCAATGGTGGAACCATCAATAGTGTGCGTTCCAAAGTTGAAATTCGGCGTTGCGTCCAGCGTCAGCCGACCCCCTTTGAAGGCAACCGTTGCCGTACTGGTTTTGCTGTCTACCGCCGCGCCAAAAGCCGCAGCGGGAACGACAAAAACGCTAACGGCTAACGCCAGCCCAATCCCTACCATAATTTGTCTCAAATTTATCCTCATAAAACCCTCACCTCTCCCTCACCTTGTATCGGCAAATCACCTTCCATTCACCGTATTACAGCAGGTAGTATACACCGCGCAACCCACAGCCAGAACACCGTTTGGACGGGCGGCAGCCATTCGGCGGCTGTCGGCGCCCCTTACTTCTTTTTGAATGTTATGGTATTGCCTTTGATGGAAACCTTGGTGCCACGAGCCTTGCTGCCCTTTTTCAGGATGTTGAGGATACGTTTGCCCGCTGTTCCCGACTTGACTTTCGGCGTAAATCCTTCGATTTTGACTGGTTTCGCGCTGACTTCGGTCACTCCTTTATCAGTCAATTTCAGCGTCAGGATAGCGGAATCACGTCCTTTCGCCGAGCCAGGTGAAAAGACAAAGTTGCCCATCGAATACGCGATGAGTCCCTTCTTGTAAAACTCGACACCCTGCAGGACGTGCGGGTGGCTGCCCAACACTGCCGCAGCTCCTGCTTTGATGAGGGCACGTCCCTCTTTGACCTGATGCGCGGTCGGCGCATACTGACTCTCGATACCCCAGTGCATGCCCACAATGAGGTAGTCATATTTTTTTGCCGCAGCCTTGACCGCCTTTTTGACCGCCGCAAAATCCTGCGTATAGCTGCAGCCGGATTTCGTCGAAGTAGCCGCAAAGTTGGCCGGCGTGATTTCGCTGAACGCCAGAAAAGCGACCGTGGCTTTCTTGCGCTTGATGACAACCGGCTTCCAGGCTTCCTTTTTGTTCTTACCGCCACCCACGGCTGCCACCTTTGCCTTTTTCAGTGCACTGCGCGTATCGGCAAAGGCTGACCGACCGTAGTCCAGCGAATGATTGTTGGATACCGACACGATGTCAAATCCCGCGCTCGCCATAGCAGCTGCCGCTGATTTCGGCCCGCGAAAGGTAAAGGTCTTGTCAGCCGCCTTTCCCCGTGCAGACAGCGGCGTTTCCAGATTGCCGTAGGTAATGTCGGCCTTTTTTAAGGTCGCCTTAACGTTGGACAACAGCTTTTTCGGTGTGCCGAATGACGCGCCACCCGAACGTGAAAAAGTCAGGTCGCCGACAGCGGTAATAGTCAGGTCAGGCCGAGGGGCAGGCGGGAGTTCTTTGGTGGCGGCAGCGTCGGGGTTGTTGGCGTCGGCGGCCTGCGAAGCAACGAGCGGCGCCTCTTCGCCGGAGGAGGAGGCTGGTTTGGACGCACTCGCTCCCTTACTACAACTCGCGGTGGACAGAGCCACGACCGCAAGCGCTATCACTACTGAAGTGACCGAAGTCGCACGTATCCGCATGTCCCTCTCCTTCCGACGGCGTTTCTGCGACCCTTATTATCGCACGAGCCGAAATCCAGAACAGACAACAATTGTAGGAACAGCTTTCCGTACACTCACGTGGGCGGATTGTGTTCACCTGTTTG
>JAIRWZ010000115.1 GCA_031268615.1 Actinomycetes bacterium
CCCTGGGATTCCATCAATCCGTCCTGGACCTTTTTCGTGGACTTTACTGCCTGGCTGACCGGCATTCCGGTGTTGGGCGCGCTGCTGGGCAAGGACATGGTGCCGTTGGGAGCGTGGTATTTCAACGAGCTGAACATGATGCTGCTGGTACTGACCCTGATATGCGGATGCATTATGGGCTACAAGGTCAGCAAGACCATCGACATTTTCATCAACGGGTGCAAGGCGGTTGTCGGAACGGCCTTCATTGTGCCTTTGGCGCGGGGCATTCAGGTCATCATGAGTACCGGCCTGATTATGCCGACCATCCTGCATGCCGGCGAAAACATCCTGAAGCATATGTCCGCGCAGGCTTTCGCCGTGCTGTCCTACGTCATGTACCTGCCCATGGCGGCGCTCATGCCGTCCTCGTCCGGCCTGGCCGCGGCCACCATGTCCATCATGTCGTCGCTGTCCGGATTTGCGCACCTGCCCAGTCAGGTCACCATCATTGCCTACCTGATGGCGCTGGGTCTGGTGAAAATGATTGCGCCGACTTCAATTATCGTGATGACCTGCATTCCGTTGGTAAAGGTCGAGTACAGCACCTGGGTCAAATTCATCTGGAAGTTCCTGGTCTTTCTGTTTCTGTTCTGCTGCGCCTTTCTCTTGGTAGCAACGCTGCTGTCCTAGTGCCGCGATGATATCGGGGCACCAATCGAGCCAAAAGGTCGGTTGGTGCCTACATACTATGGTGCTGACATTGTAGGGACACCTTTTGGCGTGTTATGCCGATTGGTGTCCGTTCGTTTGGCTGTAGCGAGCGGACAGCAATCTGTCTGCTTGCGCGGACGGATTGCTGTTCCTACCACCATCTGACTGACCTCGTTTTCGTGGGGCAAGTTCGGTAGAATGAAAGGCACGGCAAACGAGAAAGGGAGCGGCATGACAAAAGTCTATGTGTTCGGGCATCGAAATCCTGACAATGACAGTATTTGTTCAGCGGCGGCCTACGCCGCGTTTTTGGCGGCGGACGATGATATGCCCAAAGACGGGGGAGACGAATACATCGCGGCGCGGCTGGGCGAAGTTCCGCCAGAAACCGCCTGGCTGTTTGATTGGTTAGGAGCAACCGACAAACTGCCGATACCCTTGCCGGAGGTTGAGGTGGCGGATGACGACGAAGCCTTGACGGTTATATTGGTAGACCACAATGAGGTCGCGCAGTCGGCGCCGGGCATTGACGACATGAACATTGTCGGAATCGTGGATCATCATCGTATTGGCGATATTCAGACGGCAGCTCCGATTTCTTTTGTCAACTTGCCCTATGGGTCAACGGCGACCATCATCGCGCAACGCTACCTGGATACTGAAACGCCAATGCCGCGGTGGGTGGCGGGCGTCCTGCTGGCAGCGCTCTTGACTGACACCGTAATCTTGAAATCACCGACCACGACCGAAGTAGATATCGAAACCTGTGAGCTGTTGGCGGAAGCGCTGGAAATAGACGCGGCAGAGTTTGGCATGACCTTGTTTAACAAACGCAGTGAGGCAACTCCGTTTGAAGCGGCAGTCATTTTAACCAGAGATTTGAAAGAATATACCAAGGACGGCATGGTCATCGGCATTGTGCAGTACGAGAACGTGAATTTAGACGCGGTGAACGAACACCGGTCAGCTCTGGTGGCCAGCATGAAACAAATTGCGCTGTCACGAGGCTATGACCTGTTCGTATTTATGGCAACTGATATTTTGCGTGAGGGTACGGAACTGTTTGTGGTAGGAGAGACGGCTTTTGCGGAAACTGCCTTTGAGGTAGACTTTGGGTCTGGTTCGGCTTGGTTGGACGGCGTACTGTCGCGCAAGAAACAGGTTGCGGCTGCGCTGATGGACGCTTAGATTTGCGGGTGGTGGGTATTCACATGAATCGTTATGTGGTCATACTGGGAGCTGCCGCGATTTTCGTGATGAGCTTGTTTGGTTTCTACGAACTGGCGAGTGACGTCAATACTTCGGTGGCGGTTGCGCGTTTCGATGAGTCGATGACCCGTCGCGTGCAATCGTGGCGTCGCCCGGCCTTGGACGCGTTGATGAAGGTTATCACGTGGTCAGCGGGGATTTTTGGCATGACCGTGCTGGGTTTTGGCTTGTTTTTTTACTTGCGGCATATGGGGCGCAGCCCTGAAGCGACCGCTACTGCCGTGTTGGTGTTGGGCGGGGTAGCCTTATCTGACGTACTGAAGCGAATCTTGCAGCGCGTGCGACCGGAAGAAGCGCTGGCTCTGATAAAAACACCGGTGTCCAGCTCGTTTCCAAGCGGGCACTCGATGACCTCTTTTTGCTGGTCTGTCGCTGCTATTCAGGCGATTTTGCTGGCTCCGTTCGCGCCGCCTGTGGCAAAGGCACTAGTCGCGGTGTTATGCGTGTTGTACGCGTTAGCCGTTGGCGTGTCGCGGGTGTATTTAGGAGTACATTATCCCAGCGATGTGGTAGCGGCTTGGTTACTGGGGATTGCGTGGATGTCGGTGGTGACGGGCGTGTATTATTGGCAAAGAACTTCGAATGCTGCGAGATAATAGCTGAATAAGCTCAAAGTTTACTATTTTTTGAAGGGTAGGACGCAAAGTAATGGAAAGCAAAATCATAGTGCTGGGGGGAGGGCCGGGCGGTTGCGCCGCGGCTTTTGCCGCTGCGCGCGGTGGCGCGAAGGTTACCCTGGTTGAGCGCGCGCGTTTGGGCGGTACCTGCCTGAATGTCGGTTGTATTCCTACCAAAACAATTCTGCGCAGCGCGCATAGCGTCCACGAGCTGAAACGTGCCGCTCGGTTTGGGGTAGGGTCGTCTGACGACGGCGTATCCGAGGGGGCTCATGCTGCTCTCACCAGCGAAAAACGACGTCCCTCTCTGGATGTGCAGGTTTTGCGCCGTCGAAAGGAGGCCATCGTTGACGAGCTGGTCGGGCAAGTTGAAGACTCAACCCGACGTCTGAACATTGAGGTCAGGGAAGGCTCGGGACGTCTGACCGCTCCGCATGAGCTGACCGTGCGAGGCGGTGACGGCAACGAGGCAGTGCTGGACTTCGACGCGCTGATTATCGCGACTGGCTCTGTCCCCTTCGTACTGCCGACATTGAACGAACCCTTTGTCTGGACAAGTGATGACGCGGTGTCGCTACGCGAGATTCCTGAGAGCATTATTATCATAGGCGGCGGCGTCATTGGTGTCGAGTTTGCCTGCGCCTACGCAGCCTTTGGCGTGCAGGTGTCGGTGGTCGAGCTGGCGCCGACCTTGCTGCCCGGCTTTGACCGGCGCGTGGTGACGACCTTGGCGCAATCCCTGCGGGAGCAAGGTATTGATTTGTATCTGGGGGACAGCGTACAGGCTGTGGCGATGGACGCTGACGGCAAGGCAACCGCGACGCTGTCCAGTGGCGCAGAGCTACACGCGGCGGTTATTATGAGCGCTGTTGGCCGCGTGCCACATACGGCGGACTTTGGCTTTGACGAGCTGGGACTGGAATTTGACCGCCGCGCCTTAGCGGTTGACGAGTATTTTCGCACTTCGCTTCCGGGTATCTATGCCGTGGGCGACGCCATTGGCGGCGTCATGTTGGCGCACGCCGCCGAAGCCGAAGGCGAAGCGGCTGCTGAAAATGCGCTGGCCGAGCTGGAGGGCGCGGCGCCAACTGCTACCGTGGACGTGAACCTGATACCAGGCTGTGTCTACACGCTGCCGGAAGTAGCGGTGGTGGGGCTGAGTCCTGCGGCGGCCCAGGCTGCGGGTATCAAGGCGGTCAGCGGTGTTGCAAAGTATGCCGGTAACGGCAAAGCTCTGGCAGAAGGGGAGGGCGAAGGCTTCGTCCAGCTGGTGGCTGACAAATCATCAGGCGCCTTGTTAGGGGCGCAGATTGTCGGTGCAAAGGCAGTCGAGCTGATAGCGCTTTTGTCGCAAGCCTTGGCGGAGGGCGCTGGTGTGGACGTACTCGCTCAGAGAGTGTATGCTCATCCGACTTTGTCAGAGTTGGTAAAAAGCGCCGCCCGCATTGTGAAGGGGAAATTGTCTTGAGATTTGAGGAGGCTAGAGTCCGGGCGGACGAGCTGCGGCGCGAGCTGGAACGGCACGCGACGCTGTATTACGGACAGGATACGCCGGAGATTAGCGACGCGGCTTACGATTCGCTCATGCGCGAGTTGCAGGGGCTGGAGCAGGCATGGCCGGCGTTGGTGACGACGGCGTCTCCGACGCAGCGGGTGGGTGCGGCCGCGCAGGGGCAATTTGCGCCGGCGAGACACGCGACGCGCATGTATTCGCTGGATAATGCGATGGATTTTGACGAGCTGGACGCCTGGTTTGGGCGGGTTGAGGACGCGCTGGGACCTATGTTGGCGCTGCGAAGCGACGGGGGCGGGGGCGGGGACGTTGACGAGGCTAAGGCTGGCGCTGGCGAAGCTGGCGGGAGGTCGGCGGTTCGCTACACTTTGGAGCTGAAGATTGACGGCTCGTCGATTGCGCTGTCCTACGAGCGCGGTGAGCTGGTGTGCGCGGCGACGCGCGGAGACGGGCAGGTTGGCGAGGACATCACCGCCAATGCGCGGACGGTGCGTGACATTCCCTTGCGGCTGTTGCCGGGCGTATTGGCGAGGGCGGCGCGGCTGGAGGTGCGCGGCGAAGTGTATCTGCCCCAGGCGGCATTTGAGCGGCTGAACGCGGCGGCTGAGGCTGCGGGAGAGAAAGTTTTCGCAAACCCGCGCAACGCGGCGGCGGGCAGCTTGCGACAGAAAGACCCGGGCGTGACGGCGGCGCGGGACTTGGCTACCTTTATGTACGCGCGCGGGGATGGAGAGGTTGCGGCTGCGGCGGGCGCTGGCGCTGGTGTGGGCGGTGGTGCTGTTGGCAGTGCTGGCGGTGGTGTGGGCGGTGGTGCTGTTGGCAGTGCTGGCGGTGGTGTGGGCAGTGGTGATGTCGCGAGTGCTGGCAGTGATGACGGCGAGGTCGCGGCTGCGGTGGGTGGCGCTGGCGCTGGCGGTGCTGTCGGCAGCGTTGGCGGTGGTGAGGGAGAGCCGCGCACGCAGCAGGAGCTTTTGAGGGCTTTGCGTGTGGCTGGGTTTCATACTAATCCGGATGTTGCCGTGGTCTCTACGCGGGCAGAGGCGCGGGATTTTTGCGAACGCGCGCTGAATATGCGGCATGATTTACCGTATGAAATTGATGGCGTGGTGGTAAAAGTTGACGACTTTGGCCTCCAGGCAGCATTGGGTTATACGGCGAAGGCTCCGCGCTGGGCGATTGCCTTTAAGTTTCCGCCGGAGGAGCGGACGACGATTTTGCGTGAGATTCGTATTCAGGTTGGACGCACGGGAGTCCTGACGCCGGTGGCTGAATTTGACCCGGTGGTGGTGGCAGGCTCGACGGTTGCGCGCGCGACTTTGCATAACGAAGATGAAATTGAGCGTAAAGGGATTTTGGTCGGCGACACGATTATCGTACACAAAGCCGGTGACGTGATTCCTGAAGTGGTTGGTCCGGTGGTGGGTCTGCGGGATGGGCATGAGCAGGTCTTTGTCATGCCGACACACTGCCCCAGTTGTGGCACGCCGATTGAACGTGAAGAAGGCGAGGTCGCGCTGCGCTGCGTTAACATTGCCT
>JAIRWZ010000023.1 GCA_031268615.1 Actinomycetes bacterium
AGCTGGCCGCAGCCTCGCATCACTGGTCGCTGGAACGTATGCCAGCCGTGGACCGCGCGATATTGCGCATGGCCGTCTGGGAGTTGCTGTTTGCCGATGATGTGCCGAGTTCAGTGGCGATAAATGAGGCGGTGACCCTGGCCAAAGAGTATGGCGGCGAGGACTCGTCAAAGTTTGTGAATGGTGTGCTGGGCGCTGTCGCCCAGAATGTAATGGAGGAAATCGCATGACGGATACAAGGGGTTCAAGAGCGGGTGCGGCGGGTGCAGTGGGTGCAGTGGCAAGTGTGGCGGCAGCTGATACGGCAACTGCGGCGGGTGCGGCGGCGGTCGATATGGCGACTGAGGCGACGGTTGAAACGGAAGGCTATGCGCAGACGAAGGCCGAGCTGGACGCAATCGTGGCCGAGGTTCGCAAAAAGGATGTGTCGTTGGAAAAAAGCCTGGACTTGCTGGAAGAAGGCGTGCGTCTGGCGAACCGTTGCACGGAGCTGATTGACCAGGCTGCTTGGGGAGACGCGGAGAGCGCAGACCCTGACGCCGACCTTGACGCCGACAGCGACAGTGGCGCCAGCGCTGATTCCGCCGCTGCTACTGCTACCGACGCAGACACCGCCGACGCAGATACCTCGCCCGACTCTCCGGCTCCGCCCGCTTCCCCAGAGCCGCCCGCTTCCCCCGAACCGGCCCATGACTAAAGCCGCTCGCATTCTGGACCGTATCGCTACGCCGGACGACGTAAAGACCCTCAATTCCGCCGAGCTGACCCATCTGGCGGCAGAGATTCGCGCCCAGTTAGTCACTACCGTTGCGGACACCGGTGGACACCTGGCGCCCAATTTGGGTGTCGTGGAACTGACACTGGGGATATATCGTGCCTTGGACTGTCCCCCTGACCGGGTGGTATTTGACGTCGGGCACCAAAGCTACGTCCACAAACTGCTGACCGGACGGCGCGATGTTTTTCACACCTTGCGCACGGAAGGCGGCATTTCCGGCTTTCCGAAACGCTCGGAATCCCCCTACGATGTGTTTGGCAGCGGACATGCTTCAGACTCGCTGTCTATCGCGCAGGGTCTGGCCTTGGCACGTGACGCCGCGCATGATGAGGGTGAAATCGTTGCCGTTATTGGCGATGGCTCGCTGACCGGCGGCATGGCCTGGGAAGCCCTGAACCACATCGGACACTTGGGAACCCGCATGACCATTGTGCTGAATGACAACGAAATGTCCATCTCTCCCAATGTTGGCGCGCTGGCTGGTTACCTCGGTCGCATTCGTCTGGACCGCCGCTACTGGGGCAGTCGCGAGTTCGTCCAATCCACGCTGGAACGTCGCGGGCGCGCCGGGCGTGCGCTGGTGGACCTGGGCACTCGCATTAAAGACAGCTTCAAACACCTCATAGTCCCCGGCATGGTCTTTGAAGAGATGGGGATTTCCTACGTGGGTCCCCTCGACGGACACGATGTCGCGCAAGTCGAAGCCGCGATACGGTCGGCGCGCGACGCCGCGGGTCCCGTCATCATTCACGCGGTCACGCAAAAGGGCCGTGGATACGCGCCCGCCGAAGCCAATCCCACGCTCTTCCATGGCGTGGGCGCCTTTGACGCCGCCACGGGCCGCCCTCACAAAAAGCCCAACGCCGCCCCCGACTACACGAAAGTCTTCTCTGACGCGCTGATTCGTGAGGCCGACGCCGACCCCCGCATTGTCGCTCTGACGGCTGCCATGGCTTCCGGGACAGGGCTGGACGCCTTCCGCGCCCACTTTGCCGACCCCGCCTGCGCTGGCCCGACGCGATTCATCGACGTTGGTATCGCCGAAGAACACGCCACCGCTCTGGCCGCTGGCCTGGCTTTTGGCGGTCGCTTGCCGGTGGTGGCGATTTATTCGACCTTCCTGCAGCGCGCCTACGACCAAATCATCAGTGACGTCGCCCTGCAAGGCGCCCACGTCGTCTTCGCACTGGACCGCGCCGGTTTTGTCGGCGAAGACGGCCCCACCCACCACGGCCTGTACGACCTCAGCTACCTGCGCAGCATTCCGACCATGACGATTCTGGCGCCCTCCGACGAGGCCGAACTGGTCTCGGCGCTGCACACGGCCTTGGCCCTGGAGGGGCCGGTTGCCCTGCGCTATCCTCGCGGGCAAGGTTTAGGCGTCACCATTCCTGATACGCCGGAAATTTGGGAGTACGTCCATGCCCGCGTGCTTCGCCGCGGCGATGAGGTCGCCCTGTTAGCGGTGGGTCGTATGGTGGGAATTGCCGAGGCTGCCGCGGAGCAATTGGAAGCAAGTGGCCTATCGGTCACCGTAGCCGATATGCGCTGGGTGAAACCGCTGGACGAAGATTTTATTGCTGCCGCTGCGCGGGAGCATAAGCTGCTGGTGACCCTTGAGGAAAATACGCTGCGAGGCGGCTTTGGCAGCGGAGTCATGGAATTTCTGTCGGCGGCAGGGATACAGACGCCACTTTTGCAGCTGGCTGTTCCTGATGAGTTTGCTCTGCACGGGACGATGGATGCCTTACTGACCGCTGCCGGTCTGGATACCGACTCGGTTGTTCGTCGCGTCAGAGAGCGGTTATAGAGGACGAGCGTGATGGCCAAGCGCTACACCGGTCCTTTTGTTTCGCGCGGTGGCGAAAAGCTTGCCGGAGCGTTGGACAGCTTTCAGCTCGACTCTGGCGGTTTGCGCACCCTGGATGTGGGCGCCTCAACAGGTGGCTTCACTGATTGTTTGCTGCAACGAGGGGTGGCAAGTGTCGTCGCGCTGGATGTGGCCTACGGACAACTGGCTTGGTCGTTGCGGACGGACTCGCGCGTCACGGTGCTGGAACGCAGCAATTTCCGACGCCTTGACCTTCGAGAGATAGGCGCGCCCTTTGATTTGACAGTGGCTGACCTGTCCTTTATCTCATTGGCGAAAGTGCTGCCCCAATTGGCGGTTGCGGCGGGACAGTCGGGACAGCTGCTCCTGTTGGTCAAGCCCCAGTTTGAAGCGCGCCGCGAAGAGGTGGGACAAGGTGGTGTCATTGAAGACGCTGCGGTTCATTGTGAAGTTCTGAAGCGATTGGACGCGGCGCTACCCGCAGCCGGTCTGATGGCGCTGGATTGGACGTACTCGCCCATTAAGGGGCCAAAGGGAAACAGAGAATACTGGCTGCGCGCCGCCCCCGCCGCTTCCGATACCCCAGCTTTTTCCGGCAGTATCGAAGAGGTCGTCGCGAGCGCACATCGCGCGTTGTAAAGACGGTTTGTTTCATGTATTTGCCTCTGTAAAAGGGAAATGAACAGTATGGACGCACTCACTTTTGCAATTTCGGAACTGTTCGTGCTGCTATAATGGCAGCGGTGATATGAATGATAAGCAGTATACGTGAGCAAAACCTGATTGTGGTGGCGGCGATTGACCGCTACGCGGTGGCGCATGATTTGAGTGTTGTTGAGGTATGGCGCCTGTTCCAGAGCGTGGGGCTGTTGGAGCTGTTGCGTGAGAACTATGAGGCGTTGCATACACAGAACTTGTTTGAAGGTGCGGCTTTTGCGGAGGATTATCTGGCGCAGCGTGCCGCTTGAATGCGATGAAACTGTATCATGGGTCAAATACTATGTTCGAGAGAGTTGACTTGTCCAAATCACGTAACGGTCGTGATTTCGGACGAGGGTTTTATACGACCACCATCCGCGAGCAGGCTGGTGAATGGGCGCGGGCCTTGTTTACGCGCTATGGCGGCGATGGACCTGAGCTATATGTGTTTGAATTCGACTTTGCCGGTAGCGACGATGCTGGTTTGCGGATAAAAGAATTTGATGGTCTGAACCTGGAATGGTTGGATATGGTGAGAGATAACCGTATCCGGGGCGGGCTGCAACATTCATTCGATATTGTGAGAGGACCGGTTGCCAACGACAATACGATGCCGACAGTAGCGCTGTATGTTGATGGGACTTTGCGTGCAGACGCGGCACTGGTGCAATTAGCGTATTTTAAGGCGAATGATCAGATTTCTTTTCATACGAAGCGGGCGATTGACTGCTTGCGATTGGTAGAACGGTGTGAATTGTGAGCGAAGCAGTGTATGAGGCGCATACGGGAGAATACTGGTATAAGGGGCAGAACTTGACCACTCTGGTGTTATCGAAGTTGGAACATGTAATTGGTCTGGTGGCTGAACAAGAAGGACGCAGTTTTGATGACTGCTATCCAGAGTTTGCAACATCACGTACCTACCAAAATCTGATAGACATGAGTACCTTGCTGTGGAGTGAAAGCGCCGAGTTTATCGCGAGCGATTACCGTCAGGAATTGCAAACGCAAGCGTACAGGTCATGAGTAAGGCGAAGCGCGTTGCGATAGTGGCCAATGAAGCGGACGCGGCGGCGATGGCGGCGGCGTCGAAGCTGCGTCTCTGGGCGCGCGAGGTCGGAGGCGTTGACGTGTTCCCGTTGCGAGGCGACAGGTCGTCAGCGGCGGATCTGACGCCGGATTTGGTCGTGGCTTTGGGGGGCGACGGCACCATTTTGCGTGCGGTGCGCGAGCTGGGGTCATGGGAAGCGCCGATTTTGGGTGTGAAGTTTGGGCGACTGGGCTTTTTGTCCGGTGCGCCGTCAGCAGAACTGATGACGGCAACCGCGGCCGCTTTGGAAGGTCGCACGGCAGTGGAAGCGCGCGCCTTGCTGGAGGTTTCGGCCTGGGCGGGTGCGGAAAAAGACGCGCGTTTGCTGGGGTCGTGGACGGCCTTGAACGAAGCGGTGGTGGGACGGGGCACGCGACCGGGTGTGGTGACCACGCGATTGCTGATTGACGGGCATGAAATATACACGCAGACTGGCGATGGTCTGATAGCGGCGACGGCGACCGGTTCGACAGCCTATGCTTTGTCGGCAGGTGGTCCGGTACTTAGTCCTGGCTACGGAGGCATGGTGCTGGTAGCGCTGGCGTCACATACGCTGGTCAGTCGCGCGATTGTTACTGCGCCTGACGATGAGGTGCGCATTACGCTGCCCGATTCGACGCGGGCAGCCGCCTCGCTGATAATAGACGGGGAAAACGTGTTGGATGATTTTTCATTTGCAGACATCCATATCTCTGAGCGCACCGTGTCCTTGGTCAAGTTGGATGGGCGACTATTTTTTGATACTCTGGCTGCTGAGTTTTTCCGCAATCCCTAAAGATTATAGTGAGCCCTAAAGGTTATAGTGAGGAGACGGCGCTTCGTGTTGAGTGACTTGCATATCCGTGATTTTGCCCTGATACAGGATGCGTGGCTTGAGTTTGAGGCGGGACTGACTGTGCTGACGGGAGAAACCGGTACGGGCAAGACCGTGCTTTTGTCGGCTCTGGGCTTGCTGATGGGCGGG
>JAIRWZ010000035.1 GCA_031268615.1 Actinomycetes bacterium
CCATGGCGCTGGCCGTCGAAGCGCTGAAACGCAAAGAAATCGCGCGTCTGGTGCTAACGCGCCCCGCCGTCGAAGCAGGTGAAAACCTGGGCTTTCTGCCCGGCACATTGGTGGAAAAAGTCGATCCCTATCTGCGCCCACTCTATGACGCGCTGCTGGACATGATGGACGCGGAAAAATCCGCAACCCTGCTGGAACGCGGCGTGATTGAAATCGCTCCGCTGGCCTTCATGCGCGGACGCACGCTCAATGACGCCTTCATCATCCTCGACGAGGCGCAAAATACCTCTCCGCAGCAGATGAAAATGTTCCTGACGCGCCTGGGCTTCAACTCGCGCATGGTGGTGACCGGCGATGTGACCCAGGTTGACCTGCCGCGCGGCCGCAGTGGTCTGCGCAACATCGAAGACATTTTGGGCACGGTGGCCGGAATAGGTTTTGCGTGGCTGACCGGCAAAGACGTGGTGCGCCACAAGCTGGTTCAGCGCATTGTCGAGGCCTATCGTGAACACGAGGAAGGCGCGCAGCAGCTGCCCTTGCCCGGCGTCGGTGCGCCGTGAACGTCATAGTTAACGACGAAACAGAAGGAGTGAGTGCGTCCATTCTCGCCCCTCTGCCCGCGCTGGCAGCGTTTGCCCTGACGACGGTCGAGGCGTCTTCAGGCTTACCGGGCCGACTGGCGTCCGCAGACAGCACGGTGAATCTGTCCATCACCTTGGTGGATGAGGCGGAAATCCGTCGGCTGAATAACGACTACCGGGGGATTGACGAGCCAACTGATGTGCTGTCCTTTCCTTGTGACGGTCATTTGGAACAGGCCGGCGAACCGATACTCTTGGGCGACATTGTTATTGCTCCCGCGCAGACGGACGATATCGAACTGATGGTGGTACATGGCTTGCTGCATGTGCTGGGCTATGACCACGAAACAGACGAGGACGCTGCCCTGATGGAAGCCTTGAGCGATGACATCCTGAGCGCCTGGCGCTGCCACGGGCAGCCGGCGTCAGCGGCGGTCTGCCGGTGACTCGCCAAACGCTACCCCGTGCCTTCCGCGTTGCGTTCTCTGGCCTGTGGCAGGCGGTGAAACGTGAACGCAATGTGCGCATTGACGGGGCGCTGGCGGTCGTGGCAATTGCCGCGGGCGTTGTGTTTCGTATCTCGCGAATAGAGTGGGCGTTGGTTGTCCTCTGCATTGGCGCGGTACTGGCAACAGAGATTGCGAATGCCGCGTTGGAAGCAGTCGTTGACTTGGCGTCTCCTCGTGAGCATCCGCTGGCCGCGCGAGCTAAGGACTTGGCCGCCGCCGCGTCGCTTGTCATGGCGCTGGCTGCTCTGGTGGTCGGGCTGCTGATATTCGTCCCCAAAATCATTCGTTCAAGAGGACTTTAGATGTCTGAATTTCATTCCGGATTTGCGGCGCTGGTAGGACGCCCGAATGCCGGTAAATCTACACTGGTCAACGCGCTGATAGGCGCTAAGGTTGCCATTACTTCGAACACGCCTCAAACGACCCGCCACCGGCTGCGCGCCATTTTTAACACGGCCGACGCCCAGGCCATTTTTGTGGATACGCCGGGTTTGCACAAACCTCATGACGCGCTGGGCGAAGAAGTCAATCGCTCTACCTATAAAGCTCTGGAAGACGTTGATGTTCTGGCGCTGCTGATAGACGCGTCACAGCCGGTCGGAAAAGGAGACCGGTGGATTTTTGACTTCGTCACCCACTTGCCCCGCGCGCCCAAGCCACTGCTTGTGTTGAGCAAAGTTGACTTGGTAGACGCCGACGAATTGCGCTCCCAGCATGAGCGTCTGGAAACGCTGGGAGACTTCGACGAAATCTGTGAAATATCGGCCATCACCGGACAGGGAGTCTCCACGTTTGCCAATGCGGTGGTTGCGCGCCTGCCCGCAGGTCCGCGCTGGTTTCCCACTGACGTGCAAACAGACCAACCCATGGAGGTTATGATTGCCGAATTCATCCGGGAAAAAGTTCTACGTTCCACGTTTGACGAAGTGCCTCATGCCACCGGCGTAGAGGTCGGAGAACTCGACTACGATGAAAAACGAGATTTGACCAGCATCTACGCAACGATTTACGTGGAGCGTGAAAGTCAAAAGGGTATCGTGGTTGGCAAAGGGGGAGCAGGAATCAAGGCCATTGGCACCAGCGCACGGGCAGATTTGGAGCAGTTACTGGGCACACGCGTGTACCTGGATTTGCGGGTGAAGGTTAAAAAGAACTGGCGTCGTGACGCCGCGCAGATTCGCCGTTTTGGTTATGGCGAATAGCTTCAGTACAACCGCTCTTGTCCTGCGTAAAACGAAACTGGCCGAAACGGACCTGATTCTCACGCTG
The DNA here is from genome assembly GCA_031268615.1 of Actinomycetes bacterium. Classification (GTDB taxonomy): domain Bacteria; phylum Actinomycetota; class Coriobacteriia; order WRKU01; family WQUG01; genus JAIRWZ01. Next base: position 2,360 of record JAIRWZ010000035.1, read on the forward strand.
TTAGCGGCTGACGGCAGCCAGCTGCGCGCGGTGGCCAAAGGCGGTCGCAAGCCCGGTTCAAAACTCTGTGGCATTGCGGAGCCGTTCGTGGTCTTTGATGGTTTATTTCACCTCGGAAAAAACCTTGACGTCATTCGTGAGGCAAAAGTTGTCGCCGCTCACTACCCCTTGCGCAGCGACTATGACCGCGCTCAAAGTGCAAGCATTGTTGTCGATGTACTGTCTCGCGCCAGCGAACAGGGCGAACCAGTCCCGCGCCTGTACGCACTGTCGGCAGCGACGCTGGATGTTTTAGACAGCGCGCCGATAGCGCGACTGCCGCTGGTAGTCGATGCTTTTTTGCTGAAAGCTATGGCCATGTTGGGCTATTCTCCACAGTTTGAGCTGTGTGGCCGCGATGAGCGTTTGCTTGCCTTGTTCAACGCGCGGCTGACTGATGTGCCTGGGCTGGCGATACAGAACCGGTCAATGGACGTACTCACTCGAAAAATCGCGCGATTTATTGACCGTAACTTGCCCGCGCATGTGCGCACCCTGGATGCCTGGCGTTAGCGGTAGGAAAGTGCGGCGCGCGTTGTACGGCCGCGCGGCTTTGCTATACTGTCACCCATGAATACGACGCATACGAAACCATTGACCTTTCAAGACGCGATATTGGCGCTGCAGCGTTACTGGGCAGACCGCGGCTGCGTGGTGCTGCAACCTTACGATACCGAGGTCGGGGCCGGTACCTTTCATCCGGCAACGACGCTGCGCAGTTTGGGGCCAGAGGCGTGGCGGGCCGCCTACGTGCAGCCTTCACGACGGCCAACCGACGGCCGCTATGGGGAAAATCCCAATCGCTTGCAGCATTATTACCAGTTTCAGGTGCTGTTGAAACCCAGTCCCGATGACGTGCTGGACTGGTATTTTGACAGTCTGAAAATACTGGGAATTGACCCGGCGGAACACGACCTGCGTCTGGTGGAAGACGACTGGGAATCGCCGACGCTGGGCGCCTGGGGGCTGGGCTGGGAAGTCTGGCTGAATGGCATGGAGGTCACGCAGTTTACCTACTTTCAGCAGGTCGGCGGCTTTGAGTGCCGTCCCGTGCCCGCCGAAGTGACTTACGGGCTGGAGCGCTTGGTCATGTACATTCAGGGCGTCGATTCCGTCTACGATATCGTTTGGTCGCGTCCGGGGGGCGATGACGCAGGTGCGAGTGCGGGCGCAGGTGCAGGAGGTGCGGGCGCAGGAGGTGCAGGTACGAGTGCAGGAGGTGCGGGCGTAGGCAACGCGCCGGTGACCTACGGCGACGTGTTCCTGCGCGATGAGCAGCAGTATTCGGCCTATAACTTTGAAATCGCCGACGTCGCCCTGCTGCTGGATTTGTTCGATAAATACGAGGCGGAGTGTCTGCGCACGCTTCAGGCGGGCGCGGTGCTGCCGGCCTGGTCGTACGTGCTGAAGTGCAGCCATACCTTCAACCTGCTGGATGCGCGCGGCGCCGTCAGCGTGACCCAACGCGCCGGCTATATCCTGCGCGTCCGCACGCTGGCGAAGGCCTGTTGCGCCGCCTACCTCGACGAGGAAGTGACCGTCTGACATGGATGTCAAAGCCTACACGCACGATTTGCTGTTTGAAATCGGCGCGGAAGAAATGCCGTCCGGTCCTCTCTACGACGCGGCGCAACAGCTGGAGGTCAACGCGGGACAGGCCTTGCGCCACGCGCGCCTGCACTACCGGGACCTGACGGTCTATTTTACGCCCCGTCGTCTGAGCTTGTTGGTACGTGGTCTGGCCGACCAACAGGCCGAAGAGACGAAAACAGTGCGCGGCCCCAAAACGACGTATGCCTACGACGTTGACACGAAGGAGCCCACCAAAGCTCTGACGGGCTTTCTTGCGAAAAATGCGTTGACCGCCGCCGACATCACCATCATCGACGACGTCGTCACCGCCACCGTGACCACGGCGGCAGAAAAAACCACCGCGGTCCTGCCGGCGCTCTTAACCGGCCTCATTACGTCGATTAGCTGGAAAAAACCCCAGCGCTGGGGCAGCGGCGACGAAAAGTTCATCCGCCCCGTCCGCTGGCTTCTGGCCATCTATGGCGCCGCCGTCGTTCCCCTTCGCTTTGGCGACATCATCGCGGGGAACACGACCCGCGGGCACCGCTTTCTGTCGCGCGGGCCGGTCACGATAGCCGCCATGCGCGAATACAAAAACGTGCTGCGGGGCAACCACGTCATAGTTGACGCTGCCGCCCGACGCGCCGAAATAGTCAGCGCCACCATGACCGCCGCCGACGCGTACGGCGCGGCCCTCATCGACGACACCGTGCTGGCCGAAGTCGTCAATCTGACCGAATTTCCCAACGCGCTGGTGGGCGCCTTCGACGAGGAATTCCTGCGCGTCCCCCGCGAAATCCTGCAATACGCCATGTCAACCCATCAACGCTATTTTGCCATTCAGCGTCCCGATGGCAAGCTGGATAACCATTTTGTGGTCATATCGAATGGCGA
>JAIRWZ010000049.1 GCA_031268615.1 Actinomycetes bacterium
GCCCGCATAGCCAGCATGTTCCAAAAGCCGCGCGCCACTGGCTTGTACTGGTTGATACCGCCGGAAATCGAGTACAGGAAAAAGTCCACCAAACCCGGTACCACGACCTCGCAGTCCTCGGCTTCCAGCAGCTTGACCAGTTCGTTATTGGCGGTGGGGTGAAACTTCACCAAAATCTCGCCCACAACCCCGACTCTGGGCTTCGAGCGGTCATCGGTCAGCGGCAGCGTATCGAAAGCAGAGACGATACGGCGCACTAATCGGCGATACTGTGCCCAGGATAGCGTGGTGATGGTCTGGACGCACTCGCTCATAAGGGTTTCAAAGAGCGCGTCGGCAGACCCCGGACTGGTTTCGTAGGGGCGCGTGCGATACAGCCCCGCCATCAGCGCGTCGCCGATGACCAGCGCCTGAACCGCGCGCGTCAGCATGGGCAGCGATAGCTGAAAGCCGGGGTGGGTGTCGCCCAGCGGCACGAAGGACAGCGAGATGACCGGGATGTGGCCCAGATTCGCCTCGCGGAGGGCTTTGCGGATGAGCGCGATGTAGTTGGTGGCGCGGCAGCAGCCGCCGGTCTGCGTGATGATGACGGCCAGGCGGTTGGTGTCATAGCGGCCGGAAAGTACCGCCTCCATGATTTGGCCGGTCACGAGGATGGAGGGGTAGCAGATGTCGTTGTTGACGAAGCGCAGGCCCGCGTCAACCGCGCCCGCGTCAACCGAAGGCAGCAGGTTAATGTGGTAGCCGTGGGCGGCAAAGAGAGGCTCCAGAAGGCGGAAATGTATCGGCGCCATTTGGGGAGCGAGGATGGTGTAGCCCGCGCGCTTCATGTCCGCGGTGAACTGGGTGCGCGGAAAGGCGGTGCTGGGGCTGGGTATGGGGCTGGGAGGAGCGGAGTGAGTGCGTCCATCGTCGGGAGTGTTGCCATTTGTGGGGGCAGGGGGTGTCACGGTGGATTTCCGGTCCTGACCTTTTATCGCGGACAGCAGCGAGCGAAGGCGAACGCGAATCGCGCCCAGATTGCTGATTTCGTCGATTTTCAGACAGGTGTAGATTTTGCCCGCGCCTTCCAGTATTTCCTGCGTCTGGTCACAGGTCAGGGCGTCCAATCCACAGCCAAATGAGTTCAGCTGCACCAGGTCGAGGTCGTCGCGTTGCGTGACCAATTTGGCCGCGCGATACAGACGCGAATGATACATCCACTGGTCAACGACGCGCAGCGGACGTTCGACGTGGGCCAGATGAGCGACGCTGTCCTCGGTCAGCACGGCCAGACCCATTGAGGTCAGCAGCTCGGGGATGGCATGGTTGATTTCAGGGTCAACGTGGTAGGGACGTCCGGCCAGTACGATACCGTGCGCGGGGGTAGGCCCGGTGGCGTGTTGCTGAAGCCATGCCAGCGCCGCGTCGCCTTGTGCGGACAGGTCTGCCTTGTAGCGTTCGTCTGCTTCCCAGGCAGCGTCAACCGCCGCGCGCACTTCAGGCTGCGTCAGCGGTCGGTCATCGGGTGCGGTAGCAGCCAGTTCGTGCAACAGGCGCCCGGACAACTGTTTGCGCTTGTGATAGGGAATGAACGGGTTCAGGAACTGTGTTCGGCTGCCATTCAGGTCATCAACGTTTAGACGCAAGGCCTCGGAATAGCTGATGACCACGGGGCAGTTGAACTGATTTTGAGCGCCGGGGTCCTCTTTGCGCTCGTACACAATGCAGGGCATGAAAATGAAGTCTATGTCCTTGCGCAGCAGGTTTTCAATATGGCCATGCGCTAGTTTGGCCGGATAACAGACGGATTCTGAAGGCATGGACTCTATGCCTTCCTCAAAGGTTGCTTTTGTGGACGGGTCGGACAGCACAACCCGGTAGCCCAGATAGGTAAAAAAGGTGTGCCAGAAAGGATAGTTTTCATACAGGTTCAACGCGCGGGGCAGACCGACCGTCCCACGCCAGGCCTTGTCTGCCGGCAGCGCGGGGTAGTCAAACAGCCGCTGCAGTTTCCAGGCGTACAGGTTGGGAATGTCAGCGCTGCGCGCTGTCTTTGACGCGCCTTTTTCGCAGCGGTTACCCGTGACGAAACGGCGGCGGCGTCCGGTGGCGGCGTCCGTGCCAAAATCGCTGATGGTGAGCGGGCAGGCATTGGAACAGCCGCGACAGCGAGTCTGCGAGCGACGCGGTTCCAGAGCCGCAACCCCGGCGCTGTCCAGGAGGGTCGAGCGGGGATGGACGTACTCGCTTCCGTCGTTGCTTCCTCCCCTAACGCTCGCGTCACGCGCCAACAGAGCCGCACCGTAGGCGCCCATCAGACCGGCTTGCGCCGGGCGCATGACCTGGCGTCCCAGCAGCAGCTCAAACGCACGCAGCACCGCGTCGTTTAGGAAAGTGCCACCTTGGACGACGATGTGGCGTCCCAAGTCATCCAAATCCCGGATTTTTATCACCTTATACAGCGCGTTTTTGATAACAGAATACGACAGTCCGGCGGCGATGTCGCCGACCGTCGCGCCTTCTTTTTGCGCCTGTTTGACCCGCGAGTTCATGAAAACCGTGCAGCGATTGCCCAAGTCAACGGGCGCGGCCGCATACAGCGCGTGGGAGGCGAAGTCCTCTGACGACAGACCCAGCGACGAGGCAAAACTCGCGATGAACGACCCGCAGCCCGAAGAGCAGGCTTCGTTCAGCATCAGCTGGTCGATGACCCCAGCGGCCAGTTTGAAGGATTTCATATCCTGTCCGCCAATATCCAGCACAAAGTCCACGTCGGGGCAGAGCTGACGGGCAGCGCGCAGGTGCGCGATGGTTTCGACCTCGCCCTCATCGGCGACCAGCGCACATTGCAACAGGCCTTCGCCATAGCCAGTGGTCGTCGTACGCGCCAACCAGACGCTGCCATCATCAGGCAGCGTTCGATACAATTCCCCCAGCCCTTCGCGCGCCGCGGCCAGCACATCGCCGCCGTTAAAACCATAGCGCGACCACAGCAGCTGGCCGCCCGCGCCAATCAGCGCCATTTTCAGCGTCGTTGACCCCGCGTCAATGCCCAGCCAGGCGGGACCGGTGTAGTCAGACAGCGACACCTCTCCAATGCGCAGGGCGGCATGGCGGTCACAAAACTGTCGATACTCATCCTCGTCGGCAAAAAGCGGCGGCAAACGAGTGATTTCACCGGCCTGTGTATCGCCCAAATCCAGCAATTTTTGTCGCAGGTCCTTGAGTGTGATGGCCGGTGGTTGCAACTGCATGGACGAATCCGGAATAGTTCCCGACGGCTGGTGTTGGGCGGCAAGCGATGACGGCGCCGATGAACGCTGCCCGGAAGCCGTCTCTGCCGCCAGCAACGCGGCGCCATGCGCCACGAACAGATGGGCATCATCGGGCACGATAATCTCATCGTCGGTCAGTTTCAAGGTCTCGATAAAGCGCCGGCGCAGCTGCGGCAAATACTGCAGCGGACCGCCCAAAAAGGCCACCTTTCCGCGAATAGGCCGCCCACAGGCTAGTCCGGCGATAGTCTGCGTCACCACCGCCTGAAAAATCGACGCCGCGACATCCTCGCGCCGCGCCCCCTCATTCAACAAAGGCTGGATATCGGTTTTCGCAAACACCCCACAACGTGACGCAATCGGGTGCAAGGTTTGATACTCCTGCGCGAGTGCGTCCAGACCTGCCGGGTCAGTATCCATCAGAACAGCCATCTGGTCGATGAAAGCCCCCGTCCCACCGGCACAGCTGCCATTCATGCGCTGCTCAATGCCACGGTCAAAGTAGATGATTTTTGCGTCCTCGCCGCCCAGTTCGATAGCGACGTCAGTGGCGGGAATGAGCGCCGTCACCGCTGCTTTTGACGCAATGACCTCCTGTTCAAAGGGAACGTCCAGCCATTTTGACAGCAACAGACCGCCGCTGCCGGTGATGACGGTCCGGGCGGGCCGCTCGCCTACCGCCTCGTCCGCCCGGCGCAAAAGTTCTGCCACGGTAGCGCGCACGTCACTGTGATGGCGGGTGTATTCAGCGTGTATAACCCGCTGCCCATCACCGTCCAGCGCAAGCGCTTTCACCGTCGTTGAACCGACGTCTATTCCTACGTAAATTTCGGGTTGCATACTGCTAGTGTAGCACGGCAAAAACGCAATGACCCAAAACGCAGCACAGATGGTAAAGAGGGCGTACTATCATTCTCAGGCTTGCCCTGAGAATCCAGACTCCCATCAAAATCGGGACAACTTTCCGCCTCCGTCAGCGGACGGATTGCTGTCCGTGCGGTTGCTGCCACAGAGCGGACACCAGCCGACATAACACGCCGAAAGGTGTCCCTACGGACGCACGGGCGGTTCGACCAGGAGGACAAACTCTCCTTTCACCGTTTCACGCGCGGCCAGCTCTGCGGCCAATTCCGGCAAAGGCAGCCGACGAATCTCCTCAAACTTTTTGGTCAGCTCTCTGGCAAACGCACCCCGCCGCTCCGGAAAGACGCGAGCCAGATGTTCCAGAACTTTCACCACGCGATACGGAGACTCGTAAAAAATCAGCGTGGCATTCAGCTCTGCCAGACTTTCCAAAACCCGCTGTCGCTTTCCCTCTTTGCGCGGCAGAAATCCGCCAAAGTAGTAGGCATAGGTTGGCAGGCCACTGGCTGCCAACGCCGTTACCGCCGCACTGGGTCCGGGAATGCAGCTGACCTCAAAGCCCGCGTCACGCGCAGCGGCAACCAGCGGCGCACCGGGATCGCTCACCCCGGGCACGCCGGCGTCAGAAACCAGCGCAAGGTCGTCTCCGGCAGCCAGCCGACTCAGCACTTCCGGGATTTTGCGCGTCGTCGTCGCAGCATCAAAGCGCTCCAGCCGCGTGTGGATGTCAAAGGCCGACCACAGTCGCCGGGTCACCCGCGTATCCTCCGCATAGACCACCGCCACCGACGACAAAACCTCAATCGCCCGCGGCGACAAATCACCCAGATTCCCAATAGGAGTTGCCACTAAATAAAGTATGTTAGTCAATCTCCTGAATCGTATAGGACAGAGAACCCAAACCCAGAGCCTGCGCATAGCGCATGGCATGAGCCGCATCCACGCCGTGTATTGCATGGAATTTATCAACCCCGGCCACAAGTCCCTCCCCGCGCGAGCCGGCATTACCCAGCGCTGCGGTCACGTAGTCAATGCTGGCCTGGTCAATGGCCACAATATCGCGACCAACCAAGACGCCGATATCGGGCACAACCGCCGCGTCCGAAAAAACCCAACAGTCGCAATCCGGACTGATGTTGGTCATAAAGTTCAGGTAAGCCACCTTATCATCCTTGCCTCGCAAAACCCCGGCAGCATGCTCAACAATGCGCTCCAAAAAACTCTCGGTCGGCTCTCCCCAGTTAATCTTGATGGCGTCCCAAGCGCACGCCGCCGCACACTCGCCACAGCCAATGCACTCCGCCTGCCGGATAAAGGCGTGGCGCCGCGCGCCAGCGCCAGTCCCACGCCCCTCGCGCATGTCGATACAATGCTCAGGGCACCAATCCCGGCAACGTCCGCAGGCTGTGCACTTCTCAAACGTCACCTTCGGTTTAATGCCGCTGTGCATACGTTGTTTCGCGCTGCGCGAGCCCAGCCCCATGCCCACATTCTTCAACGCCGCCCCGAAACCAGCCTCGCCATGCCCTTTGACGTGCGAAATCACGACCAGCGCGTCGGCATCGGCCACCGCCGACGACACACGCACGCTGTCAAAATGCCGCCCGCCAACAATCGGCGCCTCCACCGAGTCGCGACTGACCAGCCCGTCGGCAATAATAATCGGCGCGCCAGTCGTCGCATAGCCAAAGCCATTGGCCAGCGCGCAGTTCAGGTGGTCAATAGCGTTGGTGCGCTGCCCAGAATACAGGGTGTTCGCGTCGGTCAAAAAAGGTTTGCCACCCAGCTCTTTGATACGACGCACGACCGCGCGCGCATAAATGGGACTGACGAAAGCAGTATTGCCTTCCTCGCCAAAGTGTACCTTAACGGCCACTTTATCGCCTTCAGAAATCATATCTTCCAGCCCGCAACGGTTCAGCGCCCTCACGATACGCTCCAGCATTGACCGCTTTTTTTCGGTCCGCACCGGCAGGAAACATAAGGGCGCAGAGGAGTGAGTACGTCCATCCTCCCCGACCCCAAATTCCAGTTGAGCTTGTTGCGGTCCGAACGCTGGTGCCGGGGCAGACGAATTAACAGATTCCTCTTGCGGTACGCCGGTCATATCCTGACCCTTCTAGCGACTCTGGCTTTTACGGTTGAAGAGTACGAAGACCAGAGCGGCGATGAGCGCAACGATAATCACGATGAGGACGGTCGTTACGGTACCGCTGTTTTCGCCCGTGGTCTGTCCGTTTGCCGTCGTTGCGTTGGCGGTATAGGTGATTTCCGTCGAAACAGGCTGTCCGCCAGTCGCAGCTCCCATCTCTTTCAGATAGATGTTACCGCCGCTACCTCCCGGCCCTTGCAGCGTGAAGTCCGGATTATTGACCACCGCCCCGGCAGGAACTTCGGCCGCCAAATCCAAGTGTTCGAGGTCATAGAGCGGCGTATAGGTCAGCGTGGCCGCCCAGTCGTCGCCAGTGACATTTTGGAAGGGGTCATCAGGCAGGTTATATTCGACCTGCAGTGTGTGAAACTGCGTCATCGTGGCGGAATAGATGTCGCTGTTACCTTCGGTGCGCTTCTGAAGGGCCAGCGAAATGTCACCGGCCTGACCATTTTCATTGCCAGCAACTTCACCCACCCAAAACACGTCGGAGCCGGTCGGCACAGCCACTTCCACTTTCGCGGGCAGGGCTGCCGTTTCGGGTAACATACCTCCGACGATAACTACTTTCTGTCCATTATTAGAGATGACGTTACACACCATTTGGGGGAAAAGCGTCGTGCCATCAGCAGCGATGACTGGCGCGGCAGAGTCAGCGTTTGTTGCGCCTGCAGTGGGCGCCGACGCGGTAGCATCCGCCGGTAAAATCGGCTCAACCGCAACCATGGCTACGGTGGGTAACACCACCGTCCACAGCAGCGCCAGACCCAACAGTATCGCAATTCGTTTCATCCTTACAAACCTTCCCTTCCTGTATGTCTTTCTTCTGAGCTGGTACTACCGACCGTTGTTTCTTATTGCCCGCGGCAACCCACGAGATTTTTTTGGTTGCCTGAGATTAGCTAGGGTTGCACCACTACGGTGGCGCCTTTCGGCGTCCATTTGTACAATTTTACGATGTTTTTATTCGTCAGGCGCACACAGCCATGGCTGGCTGCCGTACCAATTGAGGAGGTCTTTGCCGTGCCATGAATACGATATCCGGTGTCGCCGCCTTTCGCGTTGTTCAAGTTCATCGCACGCAGCCCCAGCGGGTTGCTCGCTCCCGGCCCAATGGAGGAAGCCATGTTTTTTGCCCAGGCGCTACCCGGATTCGTCCATGTCGGACGCGGCCGCTTCAGGCCTATCCAATAGGTACCCGGCGGTGTCCCATAACCTTTCATGCCGATGGCACAGCGATAGGTCTTGCCCGTCTTTTTCCCTTTGCTATACAGGTAAATTCTGCGCTTTGACAGGTCGATGAGCAGCGCTTTACCCATTTGTGCCTTTTTCGTAATTTTCGGCTGGACTACCGACCTTTTTGCGTTCGCTGTTGTCAAAGTTCCGCCCTTGTAGCCGCGCACTGCCAAGGTGCGCAACGCGGCCTGAATTTGTTTCCGCCCCGTAGCGGTAGACAGTTTCAGACCGGTTTTAGCTGCCTTAAATCCTAGTTTCTTCTTCTTTTTGTCGTAATAATAGGATTTGTCTTGTGCGGGCTTCAGTACCTTTTTTGCATAAACCTTAACTACTTTGTCAATCGCCTTTGTCGAAATCATTTTGCCAGCCAAAGCATTGAGGTCAATAGTGACGCCACTAGCTGCGGTGTCGGACAATACCGTGTCAGCTAACAGATTGAAATTGATTGACTTAGGTGTCAGTGCGGTGCGTTCTTTTTTCGTCAGTTTGAAAGTCTTGCCACCGGCAACGAATTTGAAGGTTGAAATCGTTGGTTTCGCCGTTCCGTAGTTCGCTTTCAACAGCGCTAGCAGCTGTGGGCGTGTTGTCCCCGGCAACACGCTGATAGTTTTATCACCTTTCGCCAGCACCGTCAGCGTAGTGGTCGTTGACGGCAAAATAGCCGCGGCTGCCACATTGCTCGCGCATAGCACAAACAAACAGCTCAAAGCAAAGATTACGACACGTTTTCTCATAGCAGACATAGCAGCTCCCCGGTCTCGTTTTGCAACAGAATAACCCACAAAAGTCTACCATACTCCAAGCCCCCACAGAGCAGAGATGAACCGAGCTTTCCACAAAGAGAGACCTTGGGGAAACGGAAGCCTGCAACGGACAAAATATACTTGTCAATTGTGGCAAAAGTATTGCGCGATGTCAGACTATCCTGATAGGGTGAGTTCGGTAGCCTGATGTGCAGGCGGTCAATCTAGCCCCGAGAGGGGAGGTAGATTGCAATGACCGATACGTTAACCAACATCGCGACATTAGTCGCGGTAGCACGCGAAACAATCGCGTTGGTGCGTGAAGTCGTTGCGCTGGCCAGAACCGTAAAGGTCTGGATAAAGCGAAACCGCCGTAGCTAAGGCCGCGGCGGTTCAAACCGTTACACAACGGGGTAACCGTCTGTGACCAAACATCAGGCTACCACTTGCTTTCTATTCTACCAAGCCCACCCTCCAGGCGCAAGAAAAAATTTCTCGGCCCGTTTTACTGAAAACATGCCACTGGCATGTTTTCGGACGTAAAACGCCGACCATTCGGTTCAAGTCCGAATATCACTCTACTGAAACGTAGGAGGGGAAAATGAAAGTGGTG
>JAIRWZ010000069.1 GCA_031268615.1 Actinomycetes bacterium
TTTCAGGCCTTCGGCCAGTTGGATACCGGTCACGCCGGGCATGTTAATGTCGAGGAAAATGACGTCAGCCGGAGTCTTTTTTATCAGCACAATAGCGTCACGTACATTGGACGCCTCACCGACAACCTTGACCAGATTGGTTTCTTCCAGCTGAAAGGCCAGTTCGCTGCGCGCGGGCATTTCGTCGTCGATTATGAGCGCCCGAATCATAGTATCGCCTTAAACGAACCGGTCAGAGCGCTGCGGTCAATGTTGCGCTCTCCGGTAAACAATGAATGCAGCGCCACGTCGCGCCAGATTTTGGTCAGGGCGTGGCTCCAGACGCGTTGCAGCGCAAAGTAGTTGACGCAATTCTCACGCGCATAGGTCGAGGCATGGCTTAGGGAATCGAAGGCAACCCGCCAGAAGTCACCACGGTTTGGACCGGATATCGCGTGCAGGATAGCGGTGATGAACGCGCGGGGCATGATGGATGACGCGATAAACTCTCCCGGGAAGGGCATGAGCGACGCCGGGCTGACCTGCGCCAGGTCAACCTGTGATTTGGCGAATTCCAGCTTGCGATGTTCGTAGACGAAACGGTAGACATTTTGGCGAAACCGCGCCGCTTCGCCGCGACTGACTGATGGTTTCTGACGAATGGACCACTGGTCGTCCAGATAGACATCCCCGCCATGCAGTCGGGCGTTGATGACGTAATCCACGTCTTCGCCCCGCATAATCCAAGGGTCAAAGGCGATTTTCGTATACATCTCACGATGAATTGTCAGACAACCTCCAAAGGCAAACTGGGCACGGTGCATTTGAGGAGGACGCAACGCGGTCTGCACTGCCTTGTTAAACGCCTCGTTGTAGTGCCACAACATATCGGCCCAGTGTTGCTCATATTCGTTATAGTAATTGCCTTGCAGGTCGCGCACCAAGCCTGATTTTGCAAACAGATAGCCGCCGGAATGAATAGGGTGACCAATGCCAAAGGTTGCTTTGTGCAAAAAATCGGGGCTTTCGACGAGTTCATCATCGTTGATGAACACGATGGCGTCAGCGCCAAAAATCGCCGCCACTGCCAAGCCCAGGTTGCGCACAGCGCCGTAGCTGCGCAGCGAAAAAGCGCCCGTTAAGGCGCCCAGTTCCAGCTGGTCCAGGCGGCGATAGAGCGAGCCTGCCTCCGTCGTGCCGAATACAAAGATGTCCAGCCCGGGGAACTGCTCGACGATGGCCCGCACGCGCTCGTCCGCGCGTACCTCGATAGCCGCGTCATCGGTTGCGACCAGAATGGCAATCCTGCCCAGTCCCTCAACGCCGCAAAGCGAGTTCAAGCAATCTGCCAGTGGCGGATGTTCATCAGACAGCGAGGTCGGATGGGAAAACGGTGCGTCAGGGGTACCGGTGCCGGTACCGCTTGAACTGCTTCGACGACGTTCGGGCCGACTGTCGCTGCCCGCACGGGCAGAGTCGCCTTTCGTCCAGAACGTCGGTATTACTACCATTGGGTTGATGTCCACCTGATAAAACTCCCTTAAATCCTGTTGCCATGTAAGGGGTCATTATAACGCAGAACCACACATTAGGAAATTGGCGGGGTTATTAGTGCGGCACAACTGTTTTCTGGTGTGGACGCACTCACTCCTGTTCTGTGAAATGTCGATGAAATCTGTGTGATAGAGACTTAGATTTTCTAAAAAATCTTGCGCAGGGTCTTGATTTTTGGGGAAGGCACTTTTACAATGGGTCGGCGTTGGCACTCGGATGGGTCGAGTGCTAACGGCAGACAGGGAAGCATTGGGGCGCCGTCCCCAAAAGAATCGAGACTTTGGAGGAGGAAGCTATGAAACTGAAGCCACTGGGCGATAACATTATCGTCAAGCAGGCGGCGGCCGAAACCCAGCTGAAGAGCGGGCTGTACGTGCCGGACAGCGCGACGGAAAAGCCGCAACAGGGCGAGGTCCTGGCCGTCGGTGAGGGAAAGCTGAACAAAAAGGGTGAGCGTATTCCGGTCGATGTGAAGGTTGGCGACGTAGTGATTTACAGCAAATATGGTGGCAACGAGGTCAAGCTTGATGATGAGGAATACATCATTTTGAAGTCTGACCAAGTCTACGCCGTGGTTCTGTAGGAGGAGATGAACAATGGCAAAAAACATTGCATTTAACGAGGACGCGCGTCACGGTTTGGCGGCTGGCGTCGCGAAACTGGCCGACGCCGTCAAGGTGACGTTGGGGCCCAAAGGTCGCTATGTCGTGCTGGAGAAGAAGTTCGGCGCGCCGTCCATTACCAACGACGGCGTGACGATTGCGCGCGAGATTGACCTGGAGGACCCGATTGAGAACATGGGCGCCCAGCTGGTCAAAGAAGTCGCGGTCAAAACCAACGACGTTGCCGGTGACGGCACGACAACCGCTACGCTGCTGGCGCAGGTTATCGTTGACGAGGGTCTGCGCAACGTCAGCGCGGGCACCAATCCTTTGGCGCTGCGTCGCGGCATTGACGCCGCGGTTGACGCCGCGGTCAAGGCCATCAAGGGCAACAGCAAGATAGTCGGCGGCAAAGATGATATCGCGCATGTCGGTACTATTTCGGCTGGTGACGAGGTCATTGGTGAAAAAATCGCCGAGGCCATGGAAATCGTGGGCAAAGACGGGGTCATTACCGTCGAGGAAAGTCAGACTTTCGGTATCGACATTGAGTCGGTCGAGGGCATGCAGTTCGACAAAGGCTACCTGTCGCATTACATGGTGACCGATACCGACCGCATGGAAGCTGTGTTGAGCGACCCGCTGATTTTGATTGCGAACCAAAAGATTAGCAACGTGCAGGAAATGCTGCCCCTGCTGGAGAAAGTTATGCAGGCTGGCAAGCAGCTGCTGATTATCGCCGAAGACATTGAGGGCGAGGCGCTGGCTACCCTGATTTTGAACAAGCTGCGCGGTACCTTTAACTGCGTCGCGGTGAAGGCTCCCGGCTTTGGTGACCGCCGCAAGGCACAGCTGGAAGACATCGCCGTGGTAACCGGCGGTACGGTCATTACCGAAGAGCTGGGTCTGTCGCTGGAAAATGCCGAGCTGTCAAATCTGGGTCGCGCCAAAACCGTCAAGGTGACGAAAGATTCAACCACCATCATCGACGGCGCCGGTTCGAAAGAGGAGATTGACGCTCGCGTTAAGCGCATTAAGAACGAGATTGAAAATAGCGATTCTGACTTTGACCGCGAGAAACTGCAGGAGCGTCTGGCGAAGTTGGCCGGAGGCGTGGCCGTCATCAAGGTTGGCGCCGCCACCGAAGTCGAGCTGAAGGAAAAGAAGCTGCGCGTTGAGGACGCTCTGCAGGCGACTCGCGCGGCGGTCGAAGAGGGCATTGTCGCCGGTGGCGGCGTGGCCTTTGTGAACGCCGCAGCAGCTTTGGGCGACATTGCCGGCCTGGACGCCGACGAGCTGGTAGGCGTCGGTATCGTGCGTCGCGCGCTGAACGCGCCGTTGCGCTCTATTGCTGACAACGCCGGCTTTGAGGGTTCCGTGGTTGTTGAGAAGGTCAAGGACCTGGGTATCGGTCAGGGCCTGAATGCCGCAACTGGCGAATACGGCGACATGCTGAAGATGGGCGTCATCGACCCGGTCAAGGTCAGCCGCTCTGCGCTGCAAAATGCCGCGTCAGTAGCCGGTCTGGTGCTGGTAACCGAGTCAACCGTGGCCGACATTCCAGAAAAGAATCCGGCAGCCCCCGCAATGCCCGACATGGGTGGCATGGGCGGCATGATGTAAGAAGTGACCGTTGTAAGAGGTGACCGTTGTAAGAGGTGACCGTTGGCAAACGAACGAACACCGCCAGCCAACGCAACAAAAGGGACAGGCTTACAGGTCTGTCCCTTTTTTACGTCCCTCTTATGTTCCTAGTTTAAGTGAGTACGTCCACACCAGCACCTCTTGTAACTTGTTGCTGACCTTGGCACTAAATTCTGAAGCTATTGAGGGCATGCAAGTCTGGACGTACTCGCTTCTTATTTGTGTTGAAGAACAATAAGCGCAACAGTTTTGCTGTTTCAGGCGATACCTGTCGCTGGTTTATTGAAGAGGGGGACTTTACCCAGCAAAAAGCTTTCCAGCGAATGGGACGAATCTCCCACCACAATGTTGAAGGCATTTGGGTTGCGCCGGATGAACTCGTAGATGCCACCCGAAGTTTTCGGCTGCCCGCTTTTTACTTCGATTGCCGTGACTGACGATCCGCTTTGTATCACGAAATCCACCTCATAGTTCCCGTCACGCCACCAATACACGTCAAAACCTTCCGAGGCTCCCCGAGCCAACAGGTATGCGCCGACAGCGCTTTCTACCAGATGACCGAAACGAGTCGAATCCGCACGCAAATCCAGACCAGCACCGAGGAACGCAACGGCCATCAGCGAGGGGTCATACGCCATCAGCCGTGGTGAGCTGTTGCGCACCGTCAGCGGACGCTGCGAATATTTTTGCAAACCGCACAGCAGCCCGGCATGCGCAAGTAGCTCCAGGTAATGGGCCAGCGTCGTCACATTTCCCGCATCGTCCAATTGCCCTAAGAGCTTCTTATAGGACACTTCCTGCCCTGAGTAAGCGCTGCCCAGAAAAAATAGCTGCCGCAGGAGCGCTGGCTTTCGGATGGCTTCTAAGGCTAGTACATCTTTTGACAGTGTTGCTTCAATGATGGCATCCTGCATGTAGTTTCGCCAACGCGAAAGGTCATCGCGTAAAGCAGCCGCACCGGGATACCCACCAAAGGTCAGATAGTCATCCAGCGTATACTTAAAGGCATCGCGGCATTCTGTTAAAGACCAGTGTGGGCAGCGAATAAGTTCGAATCGTCCCATGAGCGATTCCGTCAAACCGGATTGCAGCATGAGCGACGACGATCCGGTCAATATGACCCGCAGGTCAATACCGGAACGCGCATCTGCATCCCACAGGGCTTTGACGACGCTAGACCAGCGGGAAACGTTTTGTACTTCATCCAACGCAAGCACAACGGAAGGACTGTTGTTAGAAATCATGGCACGCGCATAGTTCCATTCTCGCTCAATCCAGGCACGTCCCTTATCCAGTACAGAGTCAATGCTGGCAAAATGACACGGAATGTCGCACTGCGCAAGCGCCTGAGTCAGTGCTGTCGTCTTGCCCGTCTGGCGTGGGCCCATAAGAACCTGCATGAAATGACGAGGTTCTTGCATTCGTTGCAACAATACTTCGACCAAAGGACGTTGGTATTTCATTTTTCTCCCTTCGCGTCAGGTTTGCTCTTAGTAGAGTGTATCATTTTGTTCGTTATACTGACCAAAATGATTGGTTGCGTTGAACGTTTTAGGGACACATTTTAGTGACGCATCTCTAGTCTAGCTTGGTCTTTGTCCCGCAGATGGCAATCAACTGGCAGGTAAATATGTATGCTTCCCTGCTGGTTTGCGGCAAACGTGACAGGTCGTTGGAGATACGATTACCACAGTAGGGACAGGCCGGGTAGCGTGGAGAAGGTCGTGTCGCTGCTGACCAGCGTCAGACCTTCCAGCATTGCCTGTGCTGCCAGCATTCGGTCAAAGGGGTCGCGGTGCTGCCAATCCAGCCGAGCCGCCACATAACAATGTCGCGAGGTCAAATCCATTGTGCTTGCACCTATAGTTTCAATTAGTTCTGGCCAGGCTTCGACGATTACCTCGCATTGGGGCAGTTTCCCCAAGCGATACTTGTTCGCAATTTCATAGGAGCTGATAGCCGATACGAACAGTTCATTTTCTACCGCCATGACTGCTCTTTCAGCTGCCGCGCTGACACGATGTGGCTCGTTGACCGCCCACAACAGAATATGAGTGTCCAGCAATAACCGCACGGTTTATTCCCACAGCGCCAGTTCGTCTTCGGGCAGGGGGTCGAAAAAGCTGTCGGGCAGAGGCGGTAAATCTAAATCTTTCAGAAATCCCAATTCGCGTTTAGCCGGTTTCTCAATCAGCTCAAGGCGTGCATAGGGCACCCCGCGTTTCGCGATAATCACCTTGTCGCCACGCCCCAGCGAAGCCAGCAGACGGGATAGATTTGTTTTTGCGTCCTGCACGTTCATCGTAATGGTCATCAGGCACCTCCCAGATTTCCAAGCTCGTAGGCTCTTAGCATAGCGCAGCCAGATAATCTGGTCAAGTTGAGTTGACCAGATTAGGTTATGCCGCTCGCCAAATCTCGCAACACGTATACTCTCGCCATGTACACCCCCGATGGCAGCCGGTCCACCTGACTATTTCTGTAGAAATAGACTACTAACTCCCGTAGAAATAGACTATTAACTCCCGTAGAAATAGGCTATTATAGAGCCTATGCGCAGTTCATTGGAACGTGACAACGGAAAGGAAACGGAAATACTTATGCACTATATACCGCGGTTGCTTGATGAAAAACTTGCGTGGTTGGTCGGGCATCTTCCGGCTGTTGTCATTGACGGTGCGAAATCAGTCGGAAAAACGGCTTCCGCCCAACGGTTGGCACAGACAGTTTTTGAGCTGGACCAAACGCCAGTGCGCGAGACGCTGCTGTCCAGCCCCCGACTGTTAGAAGAGTCTGCGCCACCGGTACTCGTGGATGAGTGGCAGCGCGCACCCGAAATCTGGGACAGACTACGCCGGGCAGTGGACGCTGACGACGAGCGCAGCCACTTTATGCTGACCGGAAGCGCCTATCCCTTGGACGCGTCCCTGCATAGTGGAGCGGGACGAATCGTCCACCTCAGGTTGCGTCCGTTTTCCCTTAGCGAGCGGGGACTGGGAACATCGACAGTCAGCCTGAACGCTCTGCTGGAATCATCTGATGTCAGCGTTGTCGGTCAGACAGACCTTGAATCTATAGATTATCTGCATGAAATCCTAAAATCAGGTTTCCCTGCCATCCACCGTCAGGCACCGACAATCGCCGGAGTACGACTGGACGGCTACCTTGACGATATCGTAGAGAGACGAGTCCCCGAACAGGGGGTTGAAATCAGGAAACCGCAGACGCTACGAAACTGGCTGCGTGCGTATGCTGCCGCAACCGCCAGCACAGCGTCTTATGAAACGATACTGAACGGAGCTACCCCCGGCGAAGACAACAAGCCAGCGAAAAGGACAACTCTCATCTATCGCGATGTACTCGCCTCGCTCTGGTTGATAGATCAGATTGACCCTTGGCTACCCATGAATACAACCTTTGCCTACTTGGGGCGCTCTCCCAAGCACCATCTAGTTGATCCGGGACTTGCCGCAAGACTGCTCGGACTGACCGAAAAAAACCTGCTAAAAAGTAGCGAGGGCACGGTACTGGGTCCACAGAAAAAATCCCTGTTTGGCAGGTTGTTCGAAAGCCTCATCGCCCAAAGCCTGCAAACCTACTGCCTCGTCTGCGACGCAAAGCTCTATCACTTGCGCACCTCAACTGGCGCGCATGAAATCGACTTCATCGTGGAGCGGGGGCGAGACATTGTTGCAATTGAGGTCAAATTCGCCGCCACCGTTGAGGGCAAAGAAATGCAACATCTGCAATGGCTGGAAAGACAGTTCCCCGAATATCGGGTGACCAAAGCGCTGGTCAACGTCGGGGCACGGGCTTACACGCGCGATGACGGCATACACGTGATACCGGCGGCTCTCTTCGGACCCTAGCGACGAATGCGCAGTGAGTATTGAGCCTGCCCCTGGCTTGACCGGAGACAGACTCAAGTCACTCACTTAGCGTTTTTCGTCGAGCGGTTAATCGACGATACTGGACAGTTCTTCGTTTTGTTCGGCTTCTGCCTTTGTGCCGCCTATGGACAAAATCAGGTTCAGGACTATGCCGAAAATCGCGGCGGTTGCGATGGCGGGCAGCTTGATACCGAAAAACGGGATACCGTTCGGACAGGCATAGTAGCCGCCGACCCCGATAATCATCGTCACGGCGATGACCGACAGGTTGCGCGCGCTGAACATGTCAACCTTTTTTTCAATCATGATGGCGACGCCCTGAGCGGCAATGACGCCGAACAGGAATATGCAGGCGCCGTTGATGACCGCGCCGGGCACCGTGTTGATAAAGTTTGACAGCGGCGTCACAAAGCTCAACAAAATCGCCAACACTGCCGCCACTCCCAACATGACGACGCTGAAGTTTTTCGTAATCGCCATGGTCGAGATGTTTTCTCCATAGTTCGTGCCGGCAGGCCCTCCGAACAGGGACGCGATGATGTCACCCAAGCCGTCGCCAACCAGATTGATACCCAGTTTGTCGGCAATGTGATAGGGCTTTTTACCCTTTTTGCGGGCCAGGTCATTCACGTAGATGTCTAACTGAAACAGGTGCGCCGTCGATTCTGGAATAGTCGCGATGGCAATCGGCATGATTGCCAGCACTGCTGGCCATGCCGTGACATCCGGCAGGGTGAAATGGGGCAGACTGACAAAGCCTTGCGAAAATACCGCGGAAAAATCAACGATGGTCGGGCCGCCCACAAACGGCGACAAGAGCGCCGCAACATAGCCGACGATAATCCCGAACAAAATGGGCAGCTGGCCCAACACGCCTTTCAGGTACACGGAAAAGCCAACCGTTGCCAGCAAGGTAATCAGCGCGATAACCCAGGAAGCATTGACCGCGGTATCGGCAGTCGCGTCATACCCGATAGCAGAAGTCAGCGCTGTGCCGGCCAGCGTAATGCCGATAATCAGCGCAATAGAGCCGGTAATGGTCGGCGGCAGAACCTTTTCGATTTTCTCCATCCCGAAACGCGACACAATCAGACCCGCCACAATAGAGACCAAGCCCGACATGATAATGCCGAACTGTGCCTGACTGATAATCGCGTCGGGCGCCAGACCATTGGCCATGAGCTGGCCGCTGGTCATCGCCATAATCGGCGCCAAATAGGAAAACGACGAGCCGTAGTACAGCGGGATTTTCCCGCGGGTGACCAGCAAAAATCCCAGGGTCGCCAGACCGCTGGCAAAAATGGTGGTCGAAACATGAAAACCGGTCAGCAGCGCGACGGTGACGGTAGCGGGAAACATCACCAGCACTTGCTGCAGCGCGAACAACAGCAGCTTGCCTAACGACGGTGTTTCATCAGGCAAATACCCCAGTTCGCTTTTGATTGTTGCCATTCGATTCCTCCCTTTCTCTTCCGGACTGCCCCTACCCGTTCCCGCGCGTGCCACAAACGCCGACAACACAGACTTGCGCCAAAGCCAAAGCCGAAGCCGAAGCCAACGCCAACGCCAACGCCAACACTAACACCGGAAACGATATCTTCGTTTGCCATGATAAACTATTGTCTGCGTGCGTGGGAACGCAAAAGAGAGAAAAAACGCGCGAGACGAAATAGAACTGAAACACTGACGAGAACTGCGGGACCGCACGGAGGTCTGTACGGGGCGCGAAAGCGCGTGAGGGGGCGAAATAAGGCAATGTGTCTGGCGATACCGGCGCAGCTGCGCGAGAAAAAGGGCACCAATCTGGCAATCGCTGAAGTCATGGGCGCGACGCGCACCATTTCTCTGGATTTGACGCCAGCGGCAGAGGTCGGCGATTGGGTGCTGATGCACGCCGGGTTTGCCATCGAAATCGTCGATGAACAGTTCGCCAACGAAACGCTGGAGCTGCTGCGTGCCCTGCCTTTTGCAGAGGAGGAAGCGCCCCCGCCCGCAACATTCCAAACAGCTGCGAAAGCGACGGCCGCCAATGCCTGATTTCAACTCAAGCGGATGGCGCGACCCGGATATCGCGCGCCGATTAGTTGCCGGCATCCACGCACGGGCGGCGCAATTGAGTGAGTGCGTCCATATTATGGAAGTCTGCGGGACGCACACCATGTCCATTGCGAAAAATGGACTGCGGGGACTGTTGCCGGAAAACGTGCGCCTGCTGTCCGGACCGGGCTGTCCGGTCTGTGTGACGGCAAACGCGGACATCGACCACGCTATCGCTCTGGCAGGTATCGACGGGGTCACCGTGGCTACCTTTGGCGATATGCTGAAGGTACCCGGATCTTCGACCTCGCTGGCAGCCGAAAAAGCGGCCGGCGCTGACGTGCGCGTCGTCTATTCCCCTCTGGACGCTTTGGAGTTAGCTGAACGTGAGCCGGAGCGTCAGATTGTCTTCATTGGCGTGGGTTTCGAGACCACCGCGCCCACGGTTGCCGCTACCATTAAGCGAGCGGCAGCAGCGCAGCTGGACAATTTCAGCGTATTTTCCGCGCACAAAACCGTACCGCAAGCGCTGCGCGCTATCGCGTCTGACCCCGACATTGCTCTCTCCGCGCTGATTTTGCCCGGACACGTATCCACTATCATTGGCGTTGCTCCTTACGAGTTTTTGGCCGATGAATTCGACATCCCCGGTGTGATTACCGGCTTTGAGCCAGTGGATATCTTGCAGGGTATCTACCTGTTGATACAACAGCTGGCGGAGAGTGCGAGGGGGACCGGACAGGTATCTATCGACATCGCTTACGGTCGTGGCGTACGCGGTGAAGGTAATCCGCACGCCGTCGCCTTGATTGAGGAAGTGTTTGCAGCGGACGACGCCGAGTGGCGCGGTCTGGGAGTCATCCCCGGTACCGGACTGACCTTGCGGGAACCCTTTGCCGCCTTTGACGCCCGTCGGCGTTTTTCTCCTGAGGTCGAGCCTGCCCGCACGGTGAAGGGCTGCGAGTGCGGGGATATCTTGCGTGGTATCAAACGCCCCGATGAATGCCGGCTCTTCGGGCGCGCCTGCGTACCGGAACGTCCGGTTGGACCGTGTATGGTGTCATCCGAAGGTTCCTGTGCGGCTTGGTATCGCTATGGAGATGGGAGTGGTTATGCCGCATAAGCGCACAGGCACAATAGGCGACGCTGACAAAATAGCGCTGGCACACGGTTCAGGGGGGACCCTCATGCGTCGTTTGATTGAGGATGAGTTTGCCACCGTATTTTCTGACGTGCAGCTGGAGGACGCGGCTACCTTATGCCTGCCTTTGATATCCCAGGCTCGCACATTGGGGGAAGGCCTGGATTCCGGCTCGGGGGCCGGAATGACGGTAAAGTCGGGGGCCGGAATGACGGTAAAGTCGGAGGCCGGAATGACGGGGGAAGAGGCTTTTGGCACAGCGGCGGCTGGCCGGATTGCCTTTTCTACTGATACCTTTGTGGTGCAACCGCTCTTTTTCCCCGGTGGGGACATCGGCCATCTGGCTGTGTGCGGTACCGTGAACGACGTTGCCACCGCTGGAGCCACCCCGCTGTGGCTGTCGGTGGGCTTTGTTTTGGAGGAAGGCTTCCCCCTGGCTGACTTGCGTCGCATTCTGCATTCTATGGCAACAGTCGCCCAGGAAGCAGGGGTCAAGATTGTCACCGGAGACACCAAGGTGGTCAACCGAGGGGCAGCCGATGGCATTTTCATCAACACCGCTGGTGTGGGCGTACTCACTTCTGCTCATCAGCTTTCCGCCGCCGCCGCCCGTCCCGGAGATGTCGTTTTGCTCTCCGGAAGTATCGGCGACCATGGCATTTGCATCATCAGTCAACGCGAAGGTCTGGCCTTTTCTACCGATATCGAAAGCGACGCGGCGCCGCTGAACCAGCTCTGCGCTGACGTCTTAGCCGCCGCGCCCGACACGCGGCTCTTGCGCGACCCGACGCGCGGGGGTCTGGCCTCGGCGCTGAATGAAATCGCCGACGCCTCGCAGGTTTCCATCGAGGTTGATGAGGCCAGCGTTCCTGTCAAAGACCAGGTTCGCGGCGCCTGCGAGATGTTGGGCTACGATGTGTATCAGGTTGCCAATGAGGGAAAAATGATTGCCATCGTCCCGGCCGCACAAGCTGACGCCGCGCTGCGTGCGCTGCGTGCCAACGCCTACGGCAGCGACGCTGCCATCATCGGGCAGGTCAGCGCTGATTATGCGCCCGGACGCGTCGTCGTGCGCAACGCCTTTGGCGCCACGCGCATTATGGATACCTTAGTCGGAGAACAACTGCCCCGCATATGTTAAACAATGCCCGCAAAGCTCCCTCTGTCGTCGCGGAACTGCAAGCGTTGCGCCAACGCGTTCATGCCGCCTTCACGCCACGCGATATCGTCGTGTTGGGCATGGGCGGCTCGACGCTGGCAGCACGCGTTCTGTCTGAGGTGTATACAAGCGAGCTGCGACATCTGGGAGTGCGCCTGCGTATCATCGACACAAGCGAGCCGCATACCGTCAGCGCTGCGTTGGACGCCACTGACGCCGCGGACACCCTCGTGTTGGTTTCGTCAAAGTCCGGCGCTACCGTAGAAACGAAGGCGCTGTGCTGCCTGTGGTTCGCGAAACTGCGCGAGAATCTGGGCTCGGCAGAAACTGCCGCCACCCATTTCATCGCGTTGAGTGACGCAGACAGTCCCCTGCAACAACTGGCTCACCGGGAGGGTTGGCAGGCCGTCATCACAACGCCCGCGGACACAGGCGGTCGTTTCTCCGCGCTGACCGCTTTTGGTTTGGCGCCCCTTGTGCTAGCGGGAATCGACCCCGGTGACCTGCTGAAAAGCGCACTGTCCATGGAAGACGATTGCCTGGCCGGACTGAAGGTTGGCGGCGACCCGGCGTCCTCGCTGGCAGCAGTCATCTATGAGCGCTACCGCGCCGGACGCGACAAACTGTTGCTGGTACCCCCGGCAGAGGTACCTACCTTTGGGCTTTGGCTGGAACAGCTCCTGGCCGAATCTTTGGGCAAAGACGGGCACGGTATCATCCCTCTGCCCTGCGACCCTCTGCGCGCCCACAATTTATTGGTAGCCGGGAGGGATTGTCAAGAGTTTGTCCTCCCCAGTACTCTGTCAGCCGCAGGTATGGGAGCTGAATTGGTTCGCTGGATATTTGCGACGCAGCGCCTGGGCCAGCTGATGGGCGTCAATCCCCTCACCCAGCCCGATGTTGCCGCCGCAAAGGTGAACACAGAAGAGTTGCTGGCACGCGGAGCGGGCGAGGTGACAGGGAGCGAACTGCTTGGTTCAGGTAAAAATCTTAGCACCCATGAGCTGGCCGAATTGCGAGGGGGAAACCGGCCCCGTCTCGACCTTCCTCCCCGGACAACCCACCTTGTCCTGCTGGTATGGCTTCCTGAAACTCGCGAGGTCATTGCTGGTGTGGACGCACTCACTTCTCAATTGGAGCGGGAACTGGGGGTGCCTGTCTGTGTGGGATATGGCCCGCGCTACCTGCACTCGACCGGGCAGCTGCACAAGGGTGGTCCCGACACGGGCGCCTATCTGTTTCTGTCGGAGACGGAGACGGATGATTTCGACCTGCCCCTACCGGAGCGACCCTATACGCTGCGGCAACTGTACGCCGCGCAAATGGCGGGCGACCAGGAGGTCTTGCGGGAGAGGGACCGCGCGTTGTTGTAGGGGTGTCGTAGGGCCTATGGTAGGGAGGGGCTTCGTTTGGCAGGTTGGAATTCGCGCCACGCGATACGTTTGAGTGCGGTGGAGGTAAGGGAGCTGAAAAAATCGCTGATAACGACTACCGTGCAGTACGGAAAGTTGTCGGCTGGCAACAGATGGTCGGCGTTTGAGGGGATTGCGCTTGCTTCCAGAAATATCAAGGTGCGGGGACCCAGGACATCGACGTAGGCTGAAACTTTCTGGGTGTCGGTAGCGGTGACGGTGCTGGTGGTGTCGGTAGCGGTGACGGTGCTGGTGGTGTCGGTGGTGGGGGCGGTGCTGGTGGTGCTGGTAGCGGTGACGGTGCTGGTGGTGGCAGCGGTATCGGTGGTGGCAGCGGTATCGGTAGTGGTGACGGCAGCGGTGGCGTCGTTGATGTCGGGCAGACAGAGGAGCGCGAGCTGCACCGGACGGTAGCCCAATCCAACGCCAGCTTTCGTCAGGGCTTCCGTTTCAGCAGCTGTCAGCGACGCGCGCGCGCGACCGGTTACACACAGCACATCAGCCCAATACGCGCCTCCAACTGGGGCCAAGCCATTGCCACCCCGACCCAGCTCGGCCAGTGCGCGTGTTCGTATGCGGGAGCCCAGCTCTGTCGGCGACAACGATATGTACGGCGTCAAATCCATACGCACAGGATAGCGCAAACCAACGACAAGCGCGGCACCAAACAGCTATTGCGCCGGCTGCGCGGCGGGTTGACTGGAGGCTTCCAAACTTTGCAGCAGACTGGCGGCGTCACTGAAGTTGCTATCGTGTTCGACGCAGTAGCGCAACTGTTCCTCGGCCGCGGTCGTATCTCCCAACGCTGACAGAGTCATGGCGTAGGTATAGCGCAGAGCCAGACCGTCGGGCGTTGCCTTAATCTGCTTTGCGGCGATGTCGGCGCTCTTTTGCAGGTAGGCGCGCCCTTGCTCACCACCGACGGCTTCTCCTAACCGCGAATAAAAGGCGGTCACCATGAGATAGCTGTCGTATTCCCAAGGAGACAGCTCGATGAGACGAGTGCAGAGGGCCTCGGTCATTTCGATTTTCTTCGCCGCGTCTCCCGCCATGAACTCATCAGTCCACTGTTGCCCTGTGGCTGGCGTGGCTTGCGGCGGCTGCGCGGGATTAGACGCGGCTTCTATCGTAGCTTCGGCTGCCGTAGTGACCTGATCGGTTAGATAAATTTCCAGATAAGGGTTATAGCGCATGGTCTTTTCCATCGCGGACAGCGCAGCAGACGTATCCTGTTGTTGCGCTGCGGATTTCTCGACCAGGAAGTAGTGGTCAGCCATAGCCAAGCGCACGGCAAAAACGATGGGAACGAACAGGGCAAGCGTCGCGACAAGCGCAAGCGGTTTGGCCGCTTTGGTTTCATGGGACCAGGATGGGACCGCGTAGACCTTCGCGTGCGGCACCAACAAAGCGCCCAGAAAAACCCAGAGCAGAAAGGTCGCCCCAGGCAGGCTCAAGCCAAAGAACAGATGAACGTTATAGGTAACGCACGCCGCCAACAAGCCCGCGTACAGTATGCGGGCGCCGCCGCCTGTGTGGTCGTCCGCGTCCGGGCGTTTCAGCGCGGTTTTAGCAGCTAACACCAGCACCCATCCGATAGTGACGTAGAACAGCGCGCAGCCAATGACACCAATGCCGGCTGCCAGCTGCAGTGGAAAGTTATGAACGTTGTCAGCAACGGACCTATACCCCGCGTCCTGCGCGTAGGCAGCCGGAGCATATTTGCGGAAAACCAAACGAAAGGTATCAGGCCCAAAGCCAAAAATGGGACGAGCTTTGATGGCTTTGGCAGCCGCGTTCCAAATTTCGAAACGAGTCACCGCGGAGCCACTGCCAAACTCAAATATAGATTTGACCCGTATGGCAAAATTCATGACGGCGTCTTTGGCCGACAAGGACCGCACGATAAACGCTATGACCGCTACTGCGACAGCTCCTGAAAATCCCGTATCCAGCAGTTCCCACCGGGTTCGTTGGCGCACAGCACAGACCACGAGCAAGGCAAAGCCAACGACACTGGCAACCCAAATCGAACGCGAAAACGCGGTGATGACCACAGCCGCGTTAATCAGAAACACAACCCAGTAAAAAGCGCGCCAGCTCGTGCGTTTCTCGGCCAATGCCAAACCCAGGGTCACAAACACCCCAAAGGCCAGAAAACCGACCAGCAGGTCAGGATTGCCGTAGGTGGAAAATGACCGGTTAGCCTCGAAAGGCAGCTCTCCCCACTGCATGAAATCCTGTCCGAAGGCCTGCAACAGACCATAGCCTGCCACAAACAATGACGACCAACACAGCGCCTGCGCCAGCTGCTTTATGCGCGCTGGCGTCGTGGCATATTGCAGCGTCAAAAAGAACAGCACAGCATACATGAGATACGACCACATACCATCATACCGACGGTATTTACCAAAAAAAGCCGTCGGGAGGTTAACCGACACAAGGGTCGAAATCCCAATCCAGACCATCAGCCCCAACAGCAACCACATGACCTTATGCAAACGAATCTCGCCGCCGTTTTGCACAATATCCCAAATCCAAGCAATCAGCGCAATCGCTGTCCCGATACGCAAGGCCAGCACTTTCACCGTGTCAAAGCTGTCGGCAAAGCTCAATCCCAGCCGCTGCAAAAAAGCGACGCCAAACAACAAAGGCACCAGAAAAACCAGTATTAGAATGGTCCACCACGCAATTTTTCCCGCCGCAGTGCTATCCCGAATTGACATGATGACAGGTCGGTCGCGCCGAACTTCCCTGCTGGTCTTTTTTGCCGTTGACGCGGTTCTTTCCGGTTCCTGGTCGAACTGTCCGCCCGCGCGGTTCTTATTCTTGCGTTTTGCCATTTACCGGGCCCCTTTTCCTGTTAATACGACTTTGATAGTCTCGATTACAATTTGTAAATCCATACCAAAATTTTGATGGTACAGATACATCAAATCATACTTCAATTTGCGCTCCGGCGTCGTGGCATAACCACCGTTAATCTGGGCCAGCCCGGTCATACCCGGCTGTATGCGAAATCGCTCGCGATAGCCGGGAATATCATGCAGATACTGCTCAACAAAGGCAGGACGTTCCGGTCGCGGACCAATAAATGACATGTCGCC
>JAIRWZ010000083.1 GCA_031268615.1 Actinomycetes bacterium
CCTTGATTATCAGGGTGTCCTCTTCGCGCAGATTTGCCGGGTCACTGACATTGAACATACTGATTTTCAACTCATCTGTGACACCGGTTTCTTCGTCGGCTTCCCAGCCCAATCCTAACAGGCGATTGTCAGACCAGGGCTGCATATACTCGGAAAAGCCCGGCAGCTTCAGCTCGCCTACTATGCGCGGTCGGGACGGACGGCTCAAGTCAACCGCGAACAGCGGGTCGGTCTGCACAAAGGTAACAAAATAAGCATAGTCGCCGATATAGCGCACACTTTTCAGCTCTTCGCCCTTCGCAATGCCGTCCAGTTTCCCCAACACCTTCATCCCTGCTACTTCCAGAGTAGTGACGGCTGTCGTTCCCTTGCCGTTTTCACTGTGGCTTACCACCCGCAACACTCCGTCGTTCTCATCCAGCGAGAAACGGTCCTTGACCGAACCCTCTACCTTGCGTGCCTGACCAACCTTCACCCAGCCGTGATCCAAACCAATCCGGGTGATACGGGTAGACACGTTCGTGCCCTGCGCATTCCAGCTGCTGTTCAACAGATACAGGTTATCAAGAGAGGAATAGATTTCGTTGCTGCCACCCAGCACGGATACCTGTGACACCAGTTTCGTGTCCCCGGCAATGTCGATACCGGCGACTACGGCATAGTGTGTATCCTCGACATCGGGTAGGATATGGACAGCGTCAACTGCCGGCAGAATAGTTTCGTCGTCTTCCACCACGAAGGGCAGAAAGGTTTCCGGTTCATTTCGAACCGGCGCCCGGTCGTCGTCGAGGTAATAACTGCTCGCCACATACAAGATATTGTCTATCATGCGGGAACTGATTCGGGTACCCATGACGTCGTAGCTCCGCACCAGAGTGGCCAGTGTCGGATTGCTGCAGTCATAGACCTCGACTCGTACCTGAGGTTTTTCATCAGCCCCTGCCCTTGTGGATAACGCTTCATCGCTGGCGTCCTCTGTATCCCGACGCGGAAGGCGTGCCGCTTCGCTCTCTTCGGACTCAAAAATCGCTCCGGTTTTCACGTGAGCCTGAGCAGTGGCGTCAGTCAGCAAAACTACCCGCCCGTCGCTCAGATAAAACTCATTGGCCGCGGTTTCAAAACTATTGACCACCTCACTGTGCCCCGCATTAGCGGCAATGACGCGCAGCGTACCTTTGCCCAGGGCATAGATATAGCTTCCATCGGTCTTGACAATGTCGCCCTCCTGCACGCCGCTTACCTGAATAGTGGTGTCAGAATAGTCAGGCCCGACGGTCGGCGCCACCTCATCAGAACCAAAGGAATCGGAGGGCGCCGCCGCGCTATCCGCGTCGCCTGTTCCCGCCGCTGTCTCTGCCATACCGGTCATTTCGGGCGCTCCTGCTTCGGAAGCGTCCGTTATGCTTTGGGTTATCATCCGCGGCGTTTCGCTCAAGCCATCAAACGCCATCTCAACCTCTGAACGTCGGTCCAGCGCTTCGTTGCGTTCGCGAATGGCCATAATGCGCTCGTAGACTTGACCGTACCCGTCGCCAGCCGCCACCAAGCCCGTACTGTCCAGCTTTGTCAACGGCGGCAGGCTCGGTACGCGCAGGGCGGTCATCACCACGACGCCCATCGCCACCGCTGTCAGTGACAGTCCGCCGACGGCATAGCCAATCCGCAGCCATCTGCGCTGCCTTGGCGTCCGTCCTCCTCCTGCTGCGTCTGCGGCCGCTGTTGCCTCCCGCGCCTGTGCAACCAGCGCTTCAACCTGCGCTTCGTCCGGGCGCACCGCATCCATTTCCTGCTTATATCGCTTCGAAAAGTTCATCACAATCCTCCTTCAATGCCACCGCCAACGCCCGACGCCCCCGGTGCAAATGAGACCGCACCGTACTCGCCGTCCAGCCCACCGCTCGCGCGATATCTGCCACTGACAAATCCTCAAAATAGAAGAGGTGGATGCAGAATCGCTGCTTCGGTTTCAGATGAGCGAGCGCGTCCATTACCGCCACCCTGCGCTCACTGGCCAGCGTTGTTTCAACGGGGTCATCAGCGCTGGTATGGACGTACTCACTCCGCTCTGTCTCTGGCCGCTCTGTCTCTGGCACGGTACGCCGACGCCAGGCCGAACCAAGGTGTGACCTGCAGCAGTTCAGCGTCACATGGGTCAGCCAGGCGCGGGCGTGTTCGTCGTCAACCAACGGTGGACGGCGACGTATCAGGCGCAAAAAGACCTCCTGCATGACGTCGTCAGCGCTGGCATGGTCACCGCCAAGCGTTGCCGCGGCCAGCCGCAGCACCATCGTGGCGTGTCGCCGTACGAGGGCTTCGGGTTGTAGTTGCGAAGCATATCTATCCATAGTGTCCGTCCTGTCAGAATCCGTCCCCGTGGCAGTACCGTCGTACCATCGCGGGGCCTACTCGTCGTAGTAACGCAGGCCTACACTATGAATACCGCTCAAGTGAGCAGAAAGTTGCACTGTTTAAGGAAAAGAGAGCTTAGGCGAAGCCTAGGCGATACCGTCGTGGCTGAACACGTCGGCTTCATCGTCGGCGACTGTTGCCCGCGCCCCCCAGGTTCCGTGCAGGTTGCAGTGGGCCAGCGCCACGATTTCGGTGCCGGGCGCCAGATTCAGCATGAGACCCACGTAAGGGCTGGTGACCGCCCCCGTTCCCTCCCAGTGCGCTATCGGCTGGTCGGCGACAAACAGGTCAATCCAGTCAAAGTAATGCCCCAGCTCGTTGGGGTGGTCGGCGTAAAAACTGGTTTGCACCGATATGCGCGTGACGCCCTCCAACAGCGACAGGTCGATATGTGGCGTATGCCCGGCCTCAAAAGCCGCGGCTGCCGCCGGGTTGTCCACAAATTTTGGCGCAGACACCGTGGGATAGGTGATAGAATCAACAGTTTCAGGCATGACGGGCGCTCCTTTCAACGTGGTACACTTGCTTGCATGTGTCACCATTCTAACACCCGAAAAGGAAGGCAATGACCGATACTCTGCCCACGTTCCCGCAGTCCCCGTCGCCGGTGATTATCGACGGTGTCGTCGCGGCTGCCCGCGTAAAGGCCGAAGTCGCGGCGGGCATTTGCGACCTGACCGCGCGTGGCTCTGTTGCCCCTGGGCTGGCCGTCGTGCTGGTTGGCGACGACCCGGCCTCAATCGCCTATGTCCGCATGAAAGAACGCGACTGCGCCGAAGTCGGCATCCGCGCCACTGACTATCGTTTGCCGGCAGATATTCCCCAGAAAGAACTGAACGCGCTCATCGAAGAATTGAATAGAAGTGAGCGCGTCCATGGCGTCCTGGTTCAGCTTCCGCTGCCAGCGCCACTGGACGAGGCGCAGGTCATTGAGCGTATTGCTCCCGCCAAGGATGTGGACGGCTTTGGCGCGGACAGTCTGGGGCGCCTGGTGCGCGGAGAGCGGGCTTTGCGCGCTTGTACGCCAGCCGGGGTTATGCGTCTGCTGGATGATTACGGCATTGACCCGGATGGTAAGCGGGCCGTTGTGGTGGGTCGTTCGGTCATTGTGGGCAAGCCGATGGCGCTGTTGTTGCTGGAGCGCAACGCGACGGTGACGGTGTGCCATTCCCGCACGGCTGACCTTGCCGCCTTGTGTCGCGAAGCTGACCTGTTGGTAGCGGCGGTAGGACGTCCGGGTATGATTGACCGAAGCTATGTAAAACCCGGAGCGGTCGTCATTGACGTCGGCATAAATCGTACCGACAAGGGGCTGGTAGGGGATGTGGACTTTGCCGACGTCGCGCCGATTACGGCCGCCATCACCCCAGTTCCCGGTGGGGTAGGTCCGATGACCCGTGCGCTTTTGATGGCAAACACGCTGGCCGCTGCCCAGGCGCAACTATGAGTGACAACGACCCTGCGGGACGGGCAGTGTCTGCCCGCGACAGCGGACGTGAAACAGCCGTCTCGTCAGAACCGATAACGTTTCACCATCTTGCCCTGCATGTCTGCTGCGCGCCCTGTTTTCTGGAAAGCTACGACTACCTGGCGGGTCTGGACCCCCAGCCAGGGCCGGGGGCAGGCTCAGTACTCACTTCTGATGGAATTGCTGTGCAATTCGAGACTATCACTGCCATCTACTACAATCCGAACATTGGCCCGGAGGCAGAGTATCGCCGCCGCCGGGACGCGTTCATCACCTATGCCGGCGACCGGGGCTTTGAACACGTTGTGCTGGAATACGACCCGGCGCGTTGGATTGAGGCGACCATCGACGATACGGAATTCGGAACGAGATGTCGTGCGTGCTATGACCTGCGGTTCGAGGTGGTTGCGGCGTGGGCGGCAGAGCAGGGTTGTGACGCGTTGACGACAACGCTGACCATCAGTCCCTGGCAGAATCAGGAGGCGATTGCGCTGTCCGGGCGTGCGGCGGCACGGGCGGCTGGGTTGACCTGGTTGTCCTTTGACCTGCAACCTTTGTTCGCGCAGAGCCAGCGGCGTGCGCGGGAACTGGGTATCTATCGCCAGAATTACTGTGGCTGTGTGTATTCGAAAGTTGAGGGCGAGCAGCGGCGTGCGCACCGATGACTTTGCTTACCATTTGCCGCCAGAGCGCATTGCGCAACAACCTCTGATTCCCCGCGACGCCTGTCGATTGCTGGTTTTAGACCGGGCAACGGGCGCGGTGAGCCATCGGGCCTTCTTAGATATTGCCGACTATCTGCATCTCGGTGACCTCTTGGTTGTCAACGAAACCCGTGTGCTGCCTGCTCGTCTGCAGGGTCGCCGCTGCGATACGGGCAGCGCGGTAGAGGTCTTGCTTTTGAAAGAGTTGTCGGTTTCGGGCGCTACCTATACCTGGGAGTGTTTGGTAAAACCGGGTAAGCGTGTGCGTACTGGAGCAGCGCTTGTCTTTTCTCAAAATGACAGCGACAAGCCGGCCCTGTATGCGACGGTTGTCTCTGCGCGGGAGGAAGGCATTCGTCATCTGGCGTTTACGCCTGGCGATGATACGACCTTTGCTGACGCCTTGCATATGTTAGGCTTCGTGCCTCTGCC
>JAIRWZ010000090.1 GCA_031268615.1 Actinomycetes bacterium
TGCGACAGGTCTACGCGGAGCTGAAGGATGGTGCTGGTGCTGGTATGGACGTACTCACTCCGCGTTATCTGGGTATTGAATAAGGAGGCCAACGATGGCAACGATTAAAGAACACGCGACGGTGCCCGAACGATTTGTAGGCGGCCACCGTTTGTGCGCTGGCTGCGGCGCGTCGATTGTCGTGCGACAGGTCATGCTGGGCGCGGGCAAGGACGTTGAGGTGGTGGCAGGCTGCGCGACGGGTTGTCTGGAAGTTTCCACGACGATTTATCCCTACAGTTCCTGGGATGTCCCCTTCATTCACAATGCCTTTGAGAACGCTGCCGCGACGATTTCCGGCGTCGAGGCGGCGTATAAGGGACTGCGGCGCGCGGGGAAAATCGACCCCGACCGACGCGTGAAATTCGTGGCCTTTGGCGGCGACGGCGGGACTTACGACATTGGTTTGCAGGCGCTGTCGGGTGCGGCGGAACGCGGGCACGACCTGGTCTACGTGTGCTATGACAACGGCGCCTATATGAACACGGGGATTCAGCGTTCCAGCGCGACTCCCCATGGGGCCTGGGCGACGACCAGCGAAGTTGGCAGTGTGCAGCCCGGCAAGCCGCAACGCCGCAAGGATTTGACCAGTATCATGGCTGCCCATCATATCCCGTATGTGGCACAGGCCAGTGTGGGCTATTGGCAGGATTTGGTCCGCAAAGCCGAGAAAGCTTTTACGGCGGAAGGCCCTGCGTTCCTGAACGTGCTGGCGCCCTGTCCGCGTGGCTGGCGCCACGCCGGGGCTGACACGACCACGGTAGGACGGCTGGCGGTCGAGACAGGGTTTTGGCCTCTGTTCGAGGTCGAGAATGGCGTCTGGCGTCTGACCATGCCCGCGCGTGCCCGCACGCTGAAACCGGTCGAAGAGTTTCTGAAATTGCAGGGACGGTTCCGTCACCTGTTCAAGGAAGGCAACGAAGAGCTGCTGGCTGACATTCAGCGCGAGGTGGACGAGTATTACGCCTACGTGCAGGGTCGGTGTAACTGCTCCTAGCGAAGGGAGGGCCCTCGAAGGGCCCTCGGAGGGGCCCTCGGCCAAACCGGGGGTGGCGGGGGGGTGACGGGAACCAGGCCCACGGGAGCCAGGTCCCCTGCACGTTCTGCTGTTTTTTGTCCACTTGCTCATGTTAGAATTGCCTCGCAGCAGTGCAACCAGAGGGGAAACAGAGACATGGCATCTACCTTGCGTGTGGTTATTGTGAACAATTTCAGCGGGCCGCGAGTGGGCCGCTATGGTCTGCGCGCGCTGCCGCTGCTGCGGGGGCTGATTGCGCGTGGCGCAAAAGTCGCCGTCGTTGCGGCTGCGGGCAGCGGTTTTGCGCACGACGCGCTGAACGCCGGCGCGGAAGTAACGGCTATTTCCATGGCGCGGTTTCGCGCGCCGCAAATCATGCGTGCCATCAAGGACACCGCCTGGCGCATAAACGCCAACGTCATTTCCGGAACCGGTTACTTTACGAACTTGCTGGTACGCCAAGCGGCGCCCAAAGGCGTGGTGATTGTTAACACTGCTTCGCGCTTGCCCGACATTCCGATGGAATACTTTGGCGGACGCGTCGAAGTGTCGTTTCGTGAGCTGATTGACAAAACTAAACGTCACCGCAATGACGCGTATGTGGCGATTTCTGACGCGGTGGCCGACGCCCTGCAGCGACAAGGGGTTTCAGCGGAAGAGATTTTTGTGATTCCCAATGGCATTGACGCTGACGCTTTTGCGCGGGCGGCAATCGAATACGCTGGCAGTGGCGCGCCGAAATTCCCCGGCTCTGACCTGAAAGGCCGCCCGTTGGTTTTCTGCGCCGCGCGCACCATGGACGCCACAAAAGGTGTCGATGTTCTGGCCGAAGCCGCCGTCATGCTGTTGCGCGACTGGACGGATGAGCAGCGTGGTTTGAGCAGCGTGGAAGGCAGCGCAGGAGGCAGCGCGGAAGGTAACGCGGAAGGTAACGCGGACGGTGGCCTGGACGAGACACCCTTCATACCCGCGCCGAATTTCCGCGTCGCCGGTTCAGGACCGGAAAAAAACGTCATCTGCGACTACATTCGCGGCGAAGGGATTGGGGACCGGTTCGACGTCATGGGCTTTGCGCCGATGATTGCGCCCTGGTATCGCGCCTGCGATATCGTCGT
The DNA here is from genome assembly GCA_031268615.1 of Actinomycetes bacterium. GTDB lineage: Bacteria > Actinomycetota > Coriobacteriia > WRKU01 > WQUG01 > JAIRWZ01. Next base: position 2,173 of record JAIRWZ010000090.1, read on the forward strand.
TATGCCCAGTCGTAGCGAAGCGGCCGGGGTGGTGGCGCTGGAAGCCATGGCGCTGAATAAACCGGTCATTGCCAGTCGTGTCGGAGGTATCCCCGAAGTCGTGCTTGATGGGGAAACGGGGCTGTTAGTTGAACCGGATGACCCCGCTGCGCTGGCGGACGCCCTGAAACAGCTGCTGCTGAATCCGGCGCGGGCAAGGGCGCTGGGCGAAGCCGGTGGCAGACGCGTACGCCACTGTTTCACCGAAGCGCAGATGGTCGATGCGTACGTCGATTTGTTTACCGCCCTGACAGAGGGGAGAGCATAAGTGAGCGCGTCCATGTACGGAGGTTCTTCTTCGGGGGCAGCGAACGACGCCGCAGAACCTGCCGCCATTCATTTTGGCACCGACGGCTGGCGTGCCCGTTTTGACGGTGACTTTACGCGGGAAAATCTGGCGCGGGTTGCGGAAGCCACTGCGCGTACCTTTATCGCCCATAATCCGAACGTGACCCGTCCAACGGTTATGGTTGGCTACGATACCCGCGAGGACGCTGACGCCTACGCTGCGCTGGCCGCCGAAGTGATGGCCGTATGTGGCTTACGGGTGCTGCTGTCAGACGCTTGGGTGCCAACACCGGCTTTGTGCTGGTCGATAGCGCGAGACCCCCACGCCATCGGCGGCGTAATGTTGACGGCATCGCACAATCCCGCCGGTTGGCTGGGCTTTAAGCTGCGTCTGGCTGACGGAGGAGCCGCCGGTGTTGACTTTAGCAACGAGGTCGAAGCGGCCCTGCCCGAAAAAGCGACGATGGCACGTTCAGCTTATGACACGGTTGATATGATTGGGCCTTACCTGGATAATCTGCGCGGTCTGGTCGATGAGGAATCTATTGGCGCTGTCGCGCCCCGGTTGGTCGTTGACCCGCTGTACGGCGCCGCGCGCAGTTATCTGGCGGGACTGTTGCGACAGACGGGCGCTGAAGTGGTCGAAATCCACGGCGAGCGTGACCCCCAGTTCGGGGGCCTTCATCCCGAACCCATTCCGCCCTGGACTGATGAAGCGGCTTCTCAGGTGCGTATGCTCGGAGCTGTCGCCGCGTTAGTAACCGACGGTGACGGAGACCGTATCGGCGCCATCGACGAAGACGGTACCTTTGTCTCGCCGTCGAAAATTCTGGTATTGGTTGCGCAACATTTGGTACGCACACAAGGGGAAACCGGACGTATCGTCAAAACCTTTGCCGCGTCTAATCTGATAGACCGTGCCGCCGCTGCGCTGCGCTGCCCTTTTACAGTGACCCCGATTGGTTTCAAATGGATATACGCCGAGATGTTGGCCGGTGACGTGTTGTGTGGCGGCGAAGAAAGCGGAGGCTTAGGCGTTACGGCGCACTTGCGTGAACGTGATGGTCTACTGATAGCCTTGTTGCTGACGGATATGATGGCGACTCAACACAAATCTCTGAAACAGCTGGTGAGCGACATGGAAGAAGAGCTGGGCCATCTGTACTACAGTCGCCGCGATTTGCGTCTGGCGCTCGACCACATAGACCGTGTCCGCGCCTCCTTGCCGACCTTGAACCCCGCGACCTTAGCTGGCAGAGCGGTCATTGACATCGATCGTCTGGACGGAGCCAAGCTACTCTTCGCAAACGATGAGTGGCTGCTGCTGCGTGCTTCAGGTACCGAACCTCTGCTGCGGGTCTACGCCGAAGCCGCAACGCCCAAAGGCGTAGACGAGCTGTTGGACGCGGGACAGGCCCTGATTGATACCTTGAAATAATGAGGATACTGCTTGTTAATAAATACTATCCACCTCATATCGGTGGTGTTGAAGAACACGTTCGCGATGTAGCCGAAGGTCTGGCCGCTGTCCCCGAAAACGAAGTTCGCGTTATTGTGTCCAACAATGAACGCCGCTATAGAGAAGAACAATGTAACGGCGTCGAAATCATTCGTCTGCCTCGTCTGACAGAACGTGCCTCAACCCCCATTGCGCGCCACTTTGGTGCGGTTTTGGCGCATGAGGCAAAAACAGCCGACATCGTGCATTTTCACTTCCCCTACCCTTGGGGCGAGTTTGAATGGTGTGGACAGGCGGCGTCCAAAACTACTCCCTATGTGGTCACGTACCACTCCGATATCGTCCGTCAGCGTATCGCTCTGGCAGTCTACAGACCTTTTCTCAATTTGTTTCTGGACCGGGCGCGGCTTATCATGGCCTCTTCGCCGCAGCTCATCAAATACTCACCCTTTCTGGAAGCCAGAACATCAAAATGCCGCCAGATTGACTTCGGCGTCCCCGTAAGCCATATCGTTGACGACCCGGCGGCACGCACCAGGGCTGCCCGTATTCGCGCCGACCACAACGGACGCCCGCTGGTTCTCTTTGTCGGACGCCTGGTGTACTACAAAGGAATCCCGGTGTTAGCAGAGGCGCTTTCCCGCGTGGACGCTGACTTCATCGTCGTTGGTCGTGGTCCGGACGCACAACTGCTGCGCGACAGCGCTGCTCAGGCGACTGCCGCGGGATGGCCTGGGCGCTTAGATATCATTGACTATGCGACCGATGAGGAACTGGCCGCTCTCTACCATGCCGCGGATGTATTCACACTGCCCAGCACCGAACCCTCCGAGGCCTTTGGCCTGGTGCAAATCGAGGCGCAAGCGGCCGGCACTCCCGTAGTGTCAACCCGTCTGCGCAGCGGCGTCCCCTACGCCAATCTGGACGGGGTAACGGGGCTGACGGTACCCCCCAACGACGCTAACGCTCTGGCCGGGGCGCTGAACGCGTTGCTGGCGGACGCGGCATTGCGCGAGCGCTTGGGAAGGCAGGCCCAACGGCGTGCGTTGAGCCAGTTCAACGTCACGCGCATGGTCGGTCAAGTGACGGCTGTGTATCAGGAAGCCCTGAACCTTTGACGCGCCTGCGCTTTACAATCTTTTCGATTCTGGCCGATGCCGCTCTGGTAAACGCCGCGGTCATCGCTGCTTTTTTTGTGCGCTTTTTCGGTCAGGTGCCAAGCTACAATTTCCGGGCATATCTGGCGCTGGCTCCTCTCCTCACGGTAGGCTATCTCATTGCGGGCTGGCTCTACGGTCTGTACGAGCCCGAACAGCTCGACAGCCCCTGGTCCGTCACGTCCCACGTGCTGCAGGCGGTGACGCTGGGAACCTTCCTGTTGGTGGCGCTGGCTTTTTTGGGCGGCGCGGGCACGACGGCCTTCTCGCGCTGGACGATACCGCTCACCGGGCTTTTTGCGCTTATCTTGCTGATTGGCTGGCGTCTGCTTTTCCTGCGCTTTGCCACGATACAGTGGCCGGAGCAACGTACCATCATCGTCGGACTTAGCGAGACCGCGGCAGACCTGGCGCGCTCTCTTTGCGAACGCACAAAATGGGGGTGGGACTTCCTCGGTTTTGTGATGTTAGGAAGCGAGCGCGTCCATACCAGCGAGACGATTCCAGCCTCGGCTCCCGCGCCAGACGTAAGGTCAACGTATGCCGGTTTCCCTGTTCTGGGCACTGATACGGACTTGCCTGCTCTCATCGAAAGGCACGACATAAATCGGGTCCTGGTGGCCGAGCCAATACATCTGCGTGAATTTGTCGAAAGTTTGGTGCTGGACGACTTTCCGCGCCTTAGCGTGGATGTTGTGCCGGAGCTGTACGAAACTTTTATTGGACACACCGACACCATCGTGGGTGATATACCGCTCATGCGTATCGTCAGTGGATTTACGCCCCGCTATCAGCGTATCGTCAAACGTAGTATCGACGTGGGGGGGGCTGTGGTAGTGCTGCTGGTGACGTCACCGCTGACAGTAATGGTCGCACTCGCTTCCCTTGTTTCTCAGGGGCGCCCTTTGTTGTATAAGCAGGCGCGGGTGGGTCGCGATCTCAAGGAATTCCAAGTCTACAAATTTCGCACCATGGTACGGGATGCAGAGGGGGCGACCGGACCGATTTTAGCTGCCAGCAACGACCCACGTGTTACGCCGGTGGGACGCTTTTTGCGTAAATTTCGCATCGACGAGCTGCCGCAACTGCTGAACATTCTGCGT
>JAIRWZ010000096.1 GCA_031268615.1 Actinomycetes bacterium
CCCAGCTATTTTCCGTCTGTTCAGTCATCTGCATTCCCTAGGAAATGACTATCTACCTGCACTAACTATGGCAAGTGCTTTTCACAGGTCGAAACTGCATTACCCTTGAGAAGCCGCCCGGGTTGCGAGAGGGTTGCGGAGTACACTACTAACTATAGATTGAATAGCTCGGAGTGGCTACCGGTGCGTACCGCGGTAATAATCAAATCGTCTCCACTGATTTTATAAATAAATAGCCAGTCACCTTTCAGATGACATTCATGATATCCCATATAATTTCCTTTGAGCGCGTAATCGCGATACTTCGACGGCGGTGGTTTCCTCGCAACCAAGATACGCAAGACTGTATCAATTTCAGCAACATCAAGTCCTTTCTTCACACACTGCTTGTATTCTCTTTTGAACCTAGCCCCTCTTATCAAAACACGATTTCCTAGCTTAATCATCTTCATCACTTTCTAGTGCTGCCATAAACTCATCGACGGTGGCAAACGGGCCAACCAAGCCTTCTCCACGCTCTACTTCCTCTATTGCAGCAATCGTCTCCGCGTTAGGAACGTTTCCCCGCACATCAAAGGGAAAAGTTCCTTCGCGCACAAAAGCAGTGATGAACATGCGAATCGCATTGGCTGGTGTCACCCCAAGCTCGCTGGTCAATTCAGAAAACTGCGCCTTTATTACCGGCGGAACTTTAGTTGTCACTGGCGTCATTATTTCAGACATCATACCTCCTTATATGGGTAAACTTTTGTAGACATAAGTATACCATTTTTGCTTTGCCTGAGCTTGCCAGAGGACTTTAGTGATAAACGCTGCTGCGATGGCCGATACCTACCGCTATCACGATAAGCTCTCCATCGTCAATCTGGCAGATAACCCGATAGGCCCCCACTCGATACCGCCAGAAACCAGACAGGTCACCCGAAAGAGGCTTGCCGTGCTGACGTGGATTGGCACAACCTTCCAAGTTGCAGGTAAGCCATCTCTTTATGCGTGCGCCTGTAGGATTGCCCAGTTTTCCCAGCTGACGCAGAGATTTAGCACTGAAAGCCAAATGGTAAACCATCGCTAGAACCCAAGAATTTTCGTTGCCTCTTCCAGCGAGTACCTTGTCTTGTCTTCAGAGTTTTTCCACTCCTCGATTTCCCTCAAGTCTTCGTAGTCCTCAATACGCGCCCATACACTGTTCAGCACAAATTCTGAAAGCGTTTGACCGTTAAAGTCAGCGATTTCCTTGATTTTTTGATATTCAACATCGTGTGTTCGAATGGTCAGATTCTTTGATTTAGCCGGCGTGCCCATGGTGGGTATCCCCCCCCTAGTCGTATTGACAATGTCAGTACACTCTACCGCAAGAAGAAGCGCCTGTCAAATAACTTGCCCACCAGATTTTGCCTGACTGTTTGTCTGACAGATTCTGCCTTTGGTGGCCGTTACTTGCTCCCCTCATGCGCTTCCCTGAACAGTGAGGCTCCAGTCTGTCAACTCGATACATGCGCCATCGCTAATTTTTGCTGGGGAAGCGTGGGCGTTCTCGTCAATAATGAGTGAAGTTTGTCCATTCAAAAGTTCCGCGTACAGGTATCCCTCACTGCGATACAAATGCAAATGACGCTCGGAGATGTGATTATCAACCAATACTATGTCGTTGTAGTCGCGCGAACCGACATAGATTGATCCTCTTCGAGACACCACCCGCCGCAACAGACGGCCTGCCCGTCGTAGCTCGACCTTCAGACAGCGATCAGGCAGCGGCGGCGTTATCAACACCGGGCGAATTTCGCGCCGCCGGATTTGCGCGTCGTTTTCTTCGGTCATGCGCGCAGACATTTCCGCGAAACTGTAGTAGCACTCAAAACAGGTGGCAGCCTCGTCGCTGGCTTTCGCGCCGCACAGGGGACAGGTTTTCATTGCTCATCAACCGCCACATATTCACCGCGTTGTAACCAGAAACCGTGACGAGCCGGTCGCTCCAACACCCGACAGGTTCCTGCGGGCGCCGGGCAAATACGTCCCGGACACACGCGTCGCTGCGTTTTCAGGACACGCCAACGTCGGTCCAGCCAAGCCAGGTCTATCTCATAGCGCATACCGATGGTATGTACCCCTTTGCAGGGATTGATACACAGAGCTTCAAAAGGCAACTGCTCTGGATTTGTGCCAAGCAAGCCACGCAGTCGCTCGAAATAGTGCTGGGTGACATGAATGTTCATAGCCCTCTACTCCAGGGAATAACCAGGGTTTTATTGCGTGAAAAAGCCGCTTTTGTACCCTTGCCAAACAGTCGGTACTCCAGACGAAAGGTCAGAACACGTCGCTCGAAAAAAGCTTCATTTTGCGCGACAGTCGTCACCGTAGCGCGAAAAGGTCCCCTTGTGCCGCCACGGTAGCCCAATCCGGTGTCCAAAGCTGTTGGCGCACACGAAGCAGGGTCGTCGGGCGACGTGACCAAAGCGCGCGCTACCTCGTTGCAAATACGGTCAAAGCGTGCGGCTTCGGCAACAAACATGCCCACATTGGTGACCATGATCAAGGTCAGGAAGAAGACCGGAATGGCCGCGGCCAACTCCGGCAACATCTGCCCTCGTTCATCGCGTTGTACCGCACGAAAAACTCCCCGCACGTTAACCTCCCAACCCCGCCAGCAGCTCGCGACGACGAGCGCGCACGGCCGCCACCGCCTGGGCACACAGCTGTTTTATTTGTGCGGAAAAAGGAAGTGAGATAGCCACGCCCAGTATACGAAGTTCTGTCAAACGCTCTATCTGCCCACTGAAATCTGCGCAGAACTCATCAATACCAACTGACAGCGCCGCCTGAATACCCGCCGTATTTGCCCCGTAGCTGTCGCGCAGTATTCGCTTGCCACTACGCAAGACACTGACAATGCTGCCTTCCGGACCAGAGGCCGCCTCGTCGCCAATAGCCGAGCTATCGACCAGCGCAGGCTGAAAGCGACGCAAATCAGGCGGCGTGACTTCTGCCGCAGATAACAATTTGCGCAACGCTGGCGCAAACACCGTATCCAGGCCCCAGGGAAGCCCCGACAACAAAGCGTCAAAGCTAGCAGCGCCCTTCGTATACAAATCCAGACAACTGCCCCATAGACGCGCCACAAAAGAGCCACCCAAACCTTCCACCGACAACAAAGCGCCGACAGCTTTTTCCCATCCGAGGACACTGTCGCCAGATGGCTGAGTATCAGCGAGCAGCGACGGAATGGTTGACTCACGAGTCGAGGGCATCAGACGGGCGGCGGCGATTGCCACCTGACGCCCCAGCCGCAACTCACTAGCCGCCGTCAGCGGAGGCAAGGTGAAATCAGGTAAAGCGCGTTCATTGGTCGTTGCCACTATGCAGAGCCATCCCCGTGCGCCGGCAGGTGCATAACGCAAGCGGCCTCCTGCCAGCCAGGTTTTTGCCTCTTTCACAATATCAGTCAGGGCGCTACCGACGTCCTCCGTCAGTTGCGTTTGCTCGGCCTTCAGGCGCTCTTTCGCCTTGCTCCAGGCACGCAGAGCCGCAGCTTCCTCATTCCACGTTTCACAGAAGTCTTCCAACGGAGCAGACCACAGGGCGACGGCACGCCAATGCGGTGGGGCGCACAGCACGCAAGGAGGGTGGTCGTCGTCGCCTTCCACTTCACTCAAACGTACCCGCCCCAGCGCGTGCGTGGCGCCAGCCAGTCCAAAACAATTACGGTCATCGTGATAGGCTCTCCGCTCACCCGTAGTATGTTGTAGCAACCAATACCTCTGTTCCCGTCTGCTTTCCAGCAAAGAAGCCGCGCGTATATCTGAAGCAGAGATTTTTTCGGAACCCGCCGGTGCCGAGCCGATAGCAGCCGGTACCCCACGCTTCAACTCAGTAGTCAGACGGTCGTATTCATCTTGAACGTTCGAGGTCAGTCTGGCGCGATTAGCCCCCGTGTCCTCTATCGGAGCCGGATGAGTCGGTATGCTTACTTCACGCTGTGCCAGCTCGCGAAATCCCCGTTTGAAATCGTCAAAAGCGCTTGTCGGCTCCCAGTACACCAGAGTTGTTCCCGCAGGTTTGAATACATCCAGGCGAAAACATGTCTCCCGTCCCCGCTCAACCTCACGCTCCAGTGTCTGAATGGCAGCAGCACGGTCACTGTTTTCCTCATTGGCCTTTGCAACTTCACGCAATAGTTTTTTCTCTTCTGCAGGAAAGCCGGTCAATTCTACGGTGCCACGAGCCGGAAGGGGAATGGCAACACTGACATACTGCGCACCGGTAAACGACTCCCATGTCTGCGCGTTTACCTGCACCGTCCGGTAACTCTGTGCCAGTGATAAATACGGGGCAGCCTCACACAGAGCTTGTGCCAATTTCTGAACGTCTTGTGCAAAGTCACGACGCTTCTCACAGAATTTGCGGTCGAATTCCAGCGCCTTATCAAAAAAGGCCACTGCCCCACTGCCTCCTACCGGTGAAGCTACCACTGACAGTACACCAGCTACCACCACCACACAATGCAACACCAGACCAAATAGGTTAGCGGTCAAAAGCAAAGCGTCCAGCACCTGAATACAGGCGACCACCTTTGCTCCCGCGTCTGCCGCCGACAACGCTCCTAAATCTGCCAACGTTTGAATGTCAGCCGATGACGAACTCGTCCAGTATCCTTGCAGCGATACGGCCATCAAAGCCAACACCAGCACGACAGCCAAAACCACGCCCAATGAGGTCGAACCCCGCTCGTCTCTAAACCAGTTCATCCTCATGTTTCAGCCCCCGACCTCCCCTTTACTCTGTCTTTCCAAAGACCTGGGGTGCGGCGGCAGGACTACCCTCTACCCCGCATAAGGCCCCGGCTGCACTGGCCTGTGCGCTGACTTCAACGCTGCGTTTTCCCGTAAGCGTCGCCAGCACAGCAAACAGGGGCAGCGGTTCTTGACGCACGCTCACCTTAACGTAAACTACGTCACTGTGTGCTGTCCCGGAAACCGAAACTTTCAGACTGCCGGGCAGCATGAAGGCCCGGCCCTTCGGTAAGCCCTCCAGTCGGTCGGCAGCCCAGGCCGTCAGCACCCCACTATCTTTGCTATCGGGCGCATTCTGTGCCGTCGCCACTACACGCGATAGTTCAGCGGCCGCATGACCCAGCATCATTTTCGTATACAAGGTCACGAGGGGCTGCATCAAAATCAACGCCAAAGCACAGACGCACACCATCACTATCGGCAGCTCAACGAGCGCCTGACCCCGCTCGTCTCTCAGTGCATAAGCGCGTCTTTCAGACACTGCACCCCCACCTCCCCCGCGGGTGGCAATGAATACGGAGCGTGAGCAAAACCTCTCCGCAAAAACGAACCCTTCCGCTGCCCGGCCAGACTTGCTGCCCGATACAGGCCTCCCAATGCCAGACACAACACCAGCGTCACCACCAAAGCAATCACGTATTCACTGGCCGCTTGTCCATCTTCGTCGCGCAAGGCAAGACGCATAAACTTCACGCCAGCTCTCCCAGCGACGAAGTCACGCTTTCCCACACGGCGGACAGCTGCTCGTGAAAGGCAATCGCCAACACAATAGCCGCTATGACAATCACCGCCAGAATGATTATGTATTCGGCCACACCCTGTCCGCGTTCGTCACACACGCCCCTCCGCCATGAATCCCGTACCCTGGCCACAACTTTCCCCACATCCTTCATGTTTGCTCCTCTCGCAAGACCGCTCTCCACAGACAACCATCACAAATTCAAGCCAGACAGAACTTGCATCATGACCGGCCCCATCAACAGCAATAGCACCGCTGGCAGTATGCACACGCCCAGAGGCACCAGTAATTTCACCGGTGTTTT
>JAIRWZ010000108.1 GCA_031268615.1 Actinomycetes bacterium
ACAAGCCCTTCTCATCGCAGTATAAAAAAGTTATCAGTCAGAATAAGAGAAAGTTCAAGGCCAAGGTCACGGTCAGCGACGATTCTGCGGTTCTGGAAGGCGCAGACTTTGTCTACACCGATGTGTGGTATGGCCTGTACGAAGCCGAGCTGTCTGAAGCGGAGCGCATAGAAACCTTCTTCCCGAAATATCAGGTCAGCCGCGAACTGTTGGACAAAACCGGCAACAAACACGTGAAAGTTCTGCACTGTTTGCCCGCCAACCGTGGCGAGGAAATCACTGACGAGGTCATGGACGCGGACTATTCGCTGGTCTATGAGGAAGCCGAAAACCGTCTGACCGCACAGCGTGCGCTGCTGGCTTACTTTATTGAGAAACCTGCTACGAGCGTCGTGAAAAAGGCCTGGCTAAAAGCCGACCTGCTGGAGTTTTTGAATGAAAGGGGAATTTAACATGGCGTCGGCATCTCCGAAAAAGAAATTCCGTCTCTTTGACGCGGTGCTGGCTGCGGTCTGTATCGTGTTGGTGGTGGAATCAGCCGCGCCCGCCGCAGCCATTGGCAAACTGCAATACTTCTGGTGGTTTTTCCTGCTCATCGCGTTTTTCCTGCCTTATGCGCTGGTCAGTGCGGAACTGGGCAGTACCTACGACGGTGAAGGCGGTCTGTACGACTGGGTAAAGGCAGCGTATGGTCCGCGCGCCGGCAGCCGGGTAGCGTGGTACTACTGGATTAACTTCCCGCTCTGGATGGTGTCGCTGGCGGTGGTCATCACCGACCTGGTGCCGACGGCCTTTGGCGTAGAGCTGCCCATCTGGGTTGCCCTGTTGATACAGCTGGTATTTTTGTGGGCCGTCATCTTTGTGTCCAACTTTCGTATCAGCGAATCGAAAGCCATTGTCAACTTTGGCGCCATTGTTAAGGCCATTCTGATACTGGCTGTCGGAGGACTGGGGATTTGGGCGTTGATTAACGGCAACGCTCCGGGCGCCGCCGAAACGACGCTGGCCGTGAGCCCCTTGGAAGGCATTTCGTTTATCTCCATCATCCTCTTCAACTTTATGGGCTTTGAAGTCGTTGCCACCTTTGCCAGTGATATGGAAAACCCCAAACGGGAAATTCCGCGCGCCATTATCGTCGGCGGTGTGCTGATTGCCTTTTTCTATCTGTTTGCCGCCTTTGGCATTGGCAGCGCTATCCCGGTCAGCGAGCTGTCCGTAGACAGCGGTTTTCTGGATAGCTTCATGATTTTAATCCACAGCAACGCCGGCAGCATTGCCACCATCGCGGCCTTCCTTTTGTTCGTCGCGACCTTCCCGGCCAACCTGATTTCCTGGGGTCCGGGCGTGAACTTTGTGGCGATGTATGCCGCCCGCGACGGCGCGCTGCCCAAGGTATTTGCCAGCGAAAACAAACACGGCATGCCGCTGGGCGCCAACCTCATCAACGGAATCGTAGCTACCATCATCCTGATTTTCTACGCAGGCCTGTGTCTGTGGGGACCGGAAGCGGCCATTGACGGCTTTTGGAGCTTCTTTGCCCTGAGCCTCATCACGCTATTGGCGTCCTACCTCTACCTCTTCCCGGCCTTCGCGAAACTGCGCCGCATTGACGGCGACACCGAACGCCCCTTCAAGGTCGGCGGCGGCCCTGTCTTACAAAAACTGATTACCTGGGTGCCCTTCGTGCTGCTGATTGTGGGCATCATCTTCACGCTGACCTATTACGATGGCGAGCTGCCCGGTATCGCCGGCAGCCACCTCGTCCCCGACTTGTTCCTGATAGCGGGGGTGGTGGTGGCCATCGTCATCGGCGAAATACTGGCGGCCCGCGCCGTCAAAGCAGCAGCTTTGCAGAAAGGCAAAAACTAACAAGCGGAGTGAGTGCGTCCATTCATGGACGTACTCACTTCTGAAACAATGAAAGGGTTGATGGACAATGCCGAAACGACTGAACACGACTCCGCGCGGTGACGGCTATCGGATGCCGGGGGAATTTGAGCCGCACCGTGGGTGCTACCTCATCTGGCCCCAGCGCCCCGACAACTGGAGAGATGGCGGCAAACCGGCGCAGCACACTTTTGTGAAGGTGGCCGAGGCGATTTCGCGCTTTGAGCCGGTGACGATGTTGGTCAACGAGGACCAGTATGACAATGCGCGCGGCCTGTTGCCTGCGCGGGTGCGCGTGCTGGAATGCAGCAGCAACGACAGCTGGGTGCGCGATTGCGGCGCGACCTTTGTGGTCAATGACGCCGGAGACCTGCGGGCCGTGGACTGGGAGTTTAACGCCTGGGGTGGCTTGGTTGACGGCTTGTATTTCCCTTGGGATAAGGACGACCAGATTGCGCGGAAAATGAGTGAGCTGGAAGACGTTGATTCCTGGCGCGCCGACGGTTTTGTGCTGGAAGGTGGCAGCATTCATGTTGACGGTGAGGGGACGCTGATTACGACGGAGGAATGCCTGCTGTCCCCGGGGCGCAACCCCGGTCTGTCGCGCGCAGACATTGAGGCGAAACTGGGCGAATATCTGGGCGTCGAAAAAGTCATTTGGCTGAAGAACGGTATCTATTTGGACGAGACTAACGGACACGTGGATAACATCTGCAATTTTGTGCGTCCCGGTGAGGTACTGCTGGCCTGGACGGACGATGAGTCTGACCCGCAGCACGCTATCTCTGCTGAAAATCTGGCGATTTTAGAAGCGGCGAGGGACGCGCGTGGCCGCAAGCTGACGGTACATAAGCTGTATACGCCCGCGCCTATTTTGATTTCGCAGGCGGAAAGCGAGGGCGTTGACGCTGTGGATGGCACCTTGCCGCGTGTTGAGGGCGACCGTTTGGCGGCATCATACGTGAACTTCTATACGGCCAACGACGCGATTGTGCTGCCGGTTTTTGATGACCCGCATGACGCGGACGCCATTGCGCTGTTGGAGTCTGTCTTTGAAGGCCGCGAGGTGGTGCCGGTGTTTGCGCGCGAGATTTTGCTGGGCGGGGGCAACGTACACTGCATTACTCAACAGGTTCCTGTTTGAGCGCAAAACACCTCGCATACGATGATTCTCTTGAGGATTTGTCCCCCACTGCACGCAATATCTTGCAGGCAGCGTTGGCTATTTTGCTGGATGAAGGCCTGGCTGGTCTGACTCTGTCGCGGGTGGCTGCGCGTGCCGGTGCGAATAAAGCGTCGATTGCCTACCATTTTGGAAATAAGGACGGCCTGATTGCTGCCTTATTCGACGTCTTTTTTCACGAGGAAAACCGTCAGCTCATCGACATGGCGCACAGTTTACCGCTGGGGCCAGAGCGTATCGAAGTCGCTCTGGCGCATGAGCGGCGCATTATCACCTCGCGCGAATATCTGCGGGCGTTGGTAGAGCTGCTGCCGACTGCCCTGCGCACGGAGGCGACGCGCCGACGACTGGACGAGCTGTATAAGGGCTATCGCCGTACGGTTGGCATTACGCTGGACGCAGAAAGCGAAGAAGAGTATCGCAAACTGGCGCCGCTGGCGCATTTGTATATAGCGCTGGTCGATGGTCTGTCCATTCAATACGCTATCAATCCCGACGACGAGGCCATCGACGCTACGCTGAATCTGGTAAAACAAATCATGCGACGCTACGTCGAAGAAGAGTTATAGAGCCAAGAGCGGGCGGGTCCTTACAGTTTGCAGTTGGGGCAGATGATTTTCGTTCCGGTGCGTCCCGCCAAGGCTTCGTGCGCTGCTTCCAGCGAGGTAATCACCGCGGCGTGGTCCGGCTTTGCCTCGGCAAACATCAGCGCCGCTTCTACCTTGGGCAGCATGCTTCCCGGCGCGAATTGGCCTTCGGCGATATAGCGCTCAACGCCTTCCTTCGTCATTTCGTCCAGCCAGCGTTGATTGGGCTTGCCGAAATTTATGGCAACTTTTTCGACAGCCGTCAGGATAAAGAAATAGTCGGCGTCGATTAGTTCGGCCAGCTTCGCCGCGGCAAAGTCCTTGTCAATGACGGCGTCTACGCCCTCGTAGCCATGTTCGCGTTTTACAATGGGAATGCCACCACCGCCACCGGCAATGATGACTTCACGTGCGTAAAACAGGGTGCGCAACGAAATGGTTTCGTAAATGCCAATCGGTTTGGGGGAGGGCACAACCTTGCGCCATCCGCGTCCGGAATCCTCGATATAAGTATCGCCAGTTTCTGCCATCAGTGTGCGAGCGGTCGCCTCATCATAAAACGACCCAATCGGTTTGGTGGGGTGTTGAAACGCCGGGTCATGCTCATCGACAATAGTTTGCGTCAGCATGGTGATGACCGGAACGCCATGCATACCGTTCGCTTCGATTTCGGCGTCGATTTCATTTTGGAGGTGGTAGCCGATATAGCCCTGTGACATTGCGGTACATTCCGCAAACGGCATACGCGGTACGACGCCTGCGTCGGCAGCCGTCGAAAAGGCCAAGTTAATCATACCGACCTGGGGTCCGTTTCCGTGACAGATGACCAGGTTGTGGCCTTCCAAAATCAAGGGTACCAATGCCTTTGCAGCATGTTTGACCGCGATTTTCTGCTCTCTGGGGCTGTTTCCTAAGGCATTTCCCCCCAGTGCGACAACAATACGACTCATGGACGTACTCCCTTCTCTTCTTTTTCTTTATGGTGCGTAAATTGTAGCACCGGGGTACTGTTTGCCAGGGTATTCAGAAAAACTGCCGGATATTGCGATAGTATGCAATGCTCTTCCTATTTAATCGAACTATACCAATTTTTTGCGGCCAGTTCGCGTTGGCGCGCCTTGTAGGAACTTTTGCGCGTGTCGTTAAACTGAATGTGGGTATGATTTCCCGGATCCTTTTTGGACGTATACGAGGCCAGCTGGTTGCGCACATACTTCGCCAGGTTGCGCACTTCGGCTACGGGGGTCACCCCTGCTGTGACCCGATCCCCGGTCTGCACTTTTGGTTTGGCCACGTGAATCATTACCATCTCAATGCCCGGCGCCTCGTCGCAGGCAACATGGATTTCGTAGTCATCGACTTTGTTGTCATAGCGATAGACGCGCACCGACGTAACCGTTCCGTCCACCGATGAGCGCACGGGGGTACCGGCGCGCGCTCCGATATCCATGGAGGTCATGACGGCGGTGTGGCGTCCTGAACGCCACATCTTGAGACATGACCCGACCAGAAGCGCTTCGTCTCCCGCAGGCTGCACACTGATATCGCGTCCCGTTCCGTGCTTCTTTTTCGCTTCAGCCAGCTTCATTTCGGGCAGATGGGTCTTTAGCTCCACCGCGTAGTTAAAGTTTGCCGGGTGAAAGGCGACTTCTGTCAAATCTTCCGGCGCTACGGGCAGGCGAATCCGCAATTTTTTATAGCTCGCCACAAGGGGCGTCGGCGCCGTGTCAGCAATTACGGGACCTTGCCCCTGACCTTGCCCTTGACCGGACGGGGGATTGGCCTCTGTTGTCCGTGCCGCAGCAAGGTCGGCGCTGTCCTTCTCCGTATCAGTGTCGGCCCGGCCTTCGCCCTTGCGCGCAGTAGGCGTAAACAGGCTTCCCAGTCGCGCCAGTTGTGCCGCCGCCTCTTTTTGTGAGCTGCGCATCCAGACAAAACCCGCAGTGAAGACGAAAACGACGGCCACGATTATCACGACGACCCACTGGCGGCGACGCTTTGCGGCCGCGGCCGCGCGGCGTTCCTGGCGCGTCTGCAGGGTCAGGCCCGTATCGCGCGCCGGACGCAGCTGCGCTGCTCCCGAACCATACAGGTCTTCCGGGCGAAAGCTGCTGGTATTGGAGGAAATTACTTCAGGGCGATACGGGTCGCGGCGCTTCGCTGTCGTGCGAACACGGTGGCGTGGCAGACCTCGGCGACGAGGGTCGTCTGTATGTTTGTGCCCAAATCGTTGCATAATTTAGTATAAACACTTGAGAGGCTTAGCGTATCATTGTATCGCACTCGACAAAAAACTAACCGACTAAGGAGTCCCGACCCGTGACAACGTTCCTGCAAACCCTCTGGATACCGGCGGATTTCATCCTGCATATTGACGAGCATTTGCCCGCCATCATGGACAGCTACGGCCTGTGGGTCTACGCCATTTTGTTCCTGATACTCTTTGCCGAAACGGGATTTGTCGTCACCCCTTTCCTGCCCGGCGACTCGCTGCTGTTCGCTGCCGGTGCGCTGGCCGCCTCGCACGCAATGTCGCTGCCAGTGCTGGCCATCATTACCGCCGCCGCTGCCGTGAGCGGGGACGCCTGTAACTACTTTATCGGCGAACATTTCGGTAATGCGCTGATTGACAAGCTGGGTGGGCGCCTCATCAAACGCGAGCATATCGACGAAACAGAGCGCTTTTTCGAACGTCACGGCGGCAAAACAATCCTACTGGCCCGCTTCGCGCCCTTCGTGCGCACCTTCGCGCCCTTCGTGGCGGGCATTGGCCGCATGCACTACGCAAAGTTCGCCCGCTACAACATCCTCGGCGGCCTGGCCTGGGCCTGGGGGTTTTTGGGCCTGGGCTTTTTCTTCGGCAACATCCCTTTCGTGCGGGACAATTTTGAATGGGTTATCCTCGGCATCATCGCGGTCAGCCTCGTGCCGGCTCTGTGGAAGGCCTTGCAGGGTCGCTTGAAAGGAAAAGAGAAGTGAGTATTGAGCCTGCCCCCGGCTTTTACCGGGGGTCCATACCAGCCACGGTGTCACCCTCCGAGAGGCTGAAATCTGTCTTGCAGCCTTTGGGTTCGCTGGTAGTAGCGTTTTCCGGTGGGGTGGACTCAACGCTGTTGCTTTCCGTAGCGGTTGAAGTTCTGGGTCGCGATAAGGTGCTGGCGGTGACAGCGCGCTCGTGTTCGTTCCCGCAGCGCGAGCTGGATGAAGCACGCGCCTTTTGCGTTGAGCGCGACATTCAGCAGGATATTATAGATTCAGAAGAACTGGATATTGAGGGTTTTCGCGCTAACCCGCTGAACCGTTGTTATTTGTGCAAGACAGAACTCTTTGACAAAATCTGTGCCGTAGCGGTTGCTGGAGGATACGCCTACGTTGCTGACGGCTCCAATCTGGACGATGAGGGTGACTATCGTCCCGGTATGGTCGCTGTTGCCGAGCATGGCGTAATCAGTCCCTTGCGTGTCGCCGGCTTCACCAAGGCTGACATTCGCGCGCTGTCACGCGAGCGAGGTCTGCCGACAGCTGACAAACAGAGCTTTGCTTGTCTGGCCAGCCGCTTTCCCTTTGGCGAGGAGATTACGCTGGAAGCGCTCGCGCGGGTTGAAGCCGCCGAACAGTACCTGCTTGACCGGGGGCTGCACCAGGTGCGCGTGCGCTGTCATGGGGGCAATCTGGCTCGGATTGAGACGGATGAGGCAGGTATGGACGCACTCACTCCTCCTGAAGTGCGCAAGGAGGTAGCCGCACATCTGCGGAATTTAGGATTTCGCTATGTGACGCTGGACCTCGATGGCTATCGCAGCGGCTCCCTGAATCCCTAAAGCCGGGCGGGTTTTGCTGGGTGCGTGGTAGTATGGATATTCGTTTGTTGGACGGAAAGGACCTTATGAACAGGGCGACAAAAATAACAATTGCGGTGCTGGGCGCGGTGGCTATTGCGTTCACGTTTTTTATCGGCGGATTTTTCTTTTCGCAGGCAATGTTGGCGCGTGGCAACAACCTGCGCGCAGAGACTTCCGAGCTGACCGGCAGTACGGCTGAAGTGTATCGCATGATGCAAGCCGAAGCGCTGGAGCCTCCCGATGAGACGACGGCAACGGTGGGGGCTTTGAACGGGCTGCTGAAGAGTAACGGCGACCGCTACGCGCGCTATCTGCCGCCGGTGGCGCTGGAAAGCTATGACGAGGATATGAGCGGCGAGTTCGGTGGGATTGGCGTGCTGCTGGGCGAGAAAAATGACACGGCTTATGTTGTGCAGGTCTATCCTGATACGCCGGCGGAGCGCGCGGGCATTAAGGCGGAGGATTATTTTTATGGCATTGATGGCGATACGCGCGACAGCTGGACCACCGAAGAAATCCAGCAGCGGGTACGCGGCAAGGTTGGCACGGAGGTAGAAATAGAGCTGTTGCGTCCCTGGCCGGAAGACCAGATGCCGTCCGACGCGAAGTATGTTCTGGGCGAGCCTTATACGGTTACGCTGAAGCGAGACAAGATTCAAAGTCCCAATACCGAAACCAAGCTGTTAAGCGGCAAGGTGGGCTATGTACGGCTGTATGAGTTCAACCGTAAGGCGACCGATGAGCTGCGTAGCGAATACGAAGGTTTGATTCAGAAGGGGGCAACTTCGCTGATTTTGGATTTGCGGGAAAACCCCGGCGGAGATTTGCAGGAAGCTGTGGGCGTGTCGTCGCTGTTTGTCAAGTCCGGAGTGATTGTTCAGATTGAGTCACGGGGAACGTCAAAGCCGGAACTGCTAAATGCGACAGGCAAGACGCTGACTAAGGAACTGCCGCTGGTGTGTCTGGTTGACGCAAATTCAGCGTCAGCGTCAGAAATCGTGGCGGGGGCTTTGCAGGATTACGACCGGGCGGTACTGGTCGGCACCGTGACCTTTGGCAAGGGTAGCGTGCAGACCCAATTCCCCTATCGGGAAGGGGCGGTATTTATGACGACGGCCCATTACCTGACAGGAAAGGGACGCGTCATTAACGAGGTCGGTAACACGCCTGACGTCGAAGTGCCGATGGCGGTGGATAAGCAGAGCGACCAGGCGACTGATACGCAGCTGCAACGCGCTTTGACAGAAGCACGAAAACTGGCAGCGAAGGAGTAAGGTTGTGGT
>JAIRWZ010000127.1 GCA_031268615.1 Actinomycetes bacterium
GTGACCGGTATCCAACTGGCCGAAGGCCTGAAACCGCCCCCACACCCACCGGCGATTGTCTTTGTGACGGCTTTTTCCCACTTTGCGGTCAAGGCCTTTGAACTGAACGCGCTGGACTATCTGGTCAAACCGGTTGACCAGAAACGTCTGCTGGCTACCATCTGCAAGGTCAGCGAACACATTGGTGCGGAACTGCCGCCGATGACCGGCGCCGAGACGGACGAAGAGCAACGCGTCATGGTCACCAAACTGGGCAAAAAGCTGTTCATCATGGTGCGCGATATCGTCTACATCATGGCCAAAGACGACTACAGCTATCTGTTCACGGCAGACGACCGCTTTCTGTCCACGTCCTCACTGACCCGGCTGGAATCCGAATTAGAACCCAGCGGTATCTTTCGCGTACACCGGCGCTATCTGGTAAACCTCGCGCGCATTCAATCGTTGACGCTGCAGAGCGGCGGCACGCTGCTGTTAGTTCTGGACGGCGCAGAGGACGAAATCCCCGTGTCGCGCCGTCGCGTTCCCGCATTAAAACAAATCCTCGGTCTCACCTAGGGAAAATCGACCCGACACGATGGCGCGGACAGTCATGAAATTCGGCGGAACATCGGTGGCAAGCGTGCAACGTATGCGCGCCGTCGCCGACCGCCTGATTGCGCGCCGCACAGCGGGCGACGAGGTCGTCGCCGTCGTATCTGCCATGGGCAAAGTCACCGACGAACTGCTGGCGCTGGCTCACCAGATTACGCCCCACCCCTCAATGCGCGAACTGGACATGCTGCTGGCCACCGGCGAACAGTCCTCCATCGCGCTGCTGGCCATGGCGGTTCAGGCGGCCGGCATTCCGGCGATATCGTTTACCGGCTCGCAGGTCGGCATTGTCACCGACTCGGTCTACAGCAAGGCGAAAATCTTACAGCTGGACGCGGCGCGTGTCATGGACGCACTCGCTCAACATAACATTGTCATCGTCGCCGGGTTCCAGGGCAGGACCGCCGACGGGCAAATCACGACGTTGGGGCGCGGCGGCAGCGACACCACAGCGGTCGCGCTGGCGGCGGGGGTGGGCGCGGATGTCTGCGAAATCTATACCGATGTGGACGGCGTGTATACCGCCGACCCGCGTATCGTGCCGCGCGCGCGCAAAATCCGCCGCGTCAGCTACGAGGAAATGTTGGAAATGGCGGCGTCGGGCGCCGACGTGCTGTCAATGCGTTCGGTGGAATTCGCGCGCAATTACGGGGTCACCATCCATTGCCGCAGCTCGTTCACCGACCAGCCCGGCACTATTGTAAAGGAGGCAGACTCCCTCATGGAGGACGCAATTGTATCGGCTGTCACCTCTGACACGTCCGAAGCGAAAATCACCATCCGCGGCGTGCCCGACCACCCCGGTGTGGCCGCGCGCGTGTTCTCGACGCTGGCCGGCGCGAACGTCAACGTGGACATGATTATCCAAAACATCAGCGAAGACGGCCAGACCGACATCTCGTTCACCGCGCCCGAAACCGACCTGCACCGCGCGGGTGGCGCGTTGGAAGCCGTCATCAGCGGCATTGGCGCGCGCACCTGGACTATTGACGACAATATTGCGAAAATATCACTGGTCGGCGCTGGCATGAAAACGCACCCCGGTATCACGGCGCGCATGTTCAAAGTTCTGGCCGCCGCCGGGGTTAACATCGACCTGATATCGACCTCGCCGATACGTTTGAGCTGTATTATCGCCCAGCCGCAGGTCGAAGTAGCTGTCCGTGCCCTGCACACCGAATTCGGCCTGGACGCGTCAGCGTAGCATGATGTCTGTGCTGCGTTTGCCGATGATTGTAGGACCGGCAATCCTTGCTCGCCGCTGTGGCGGGTATGAGATAGCCGTCGCACTACCGAATTGTTGTCCGTAATTATTGTAGAGAGGAAGTGAGTACGTCCATGACTACCCGTTCATCGTTTTCGCCCGTTCCTGCCCACCCCGTGGTGGCCGTTGCCGGAGCTACCGGCGCGGTTGGCCGTGAAATGCTGCTGGTGTTAGAGCAGCTGGCTTTTCCCGCGCGTGAAGTGCGTGCCCTGTCCAGCGCGCGCAGCGTGGGTACGTCTGTCCCATATGCGGGACCCGGCGCGCCAGAAGGAAGGGAGCTGCCGGTCGAGGAAATGACGCCCGAAAGTTTCGAAGGCGTTGATATTGCGCTGTTTTCTGCCGGTGGTTCGGTCAGCCAGCGCTTTGCTGACGCTGTTGTGCGGGCAGGCGCGGTCATGATTGACAATTCCAGCGCCTTTCGTATGGACGAGGGTGTGCCGCTGGTGGTGCCTGAGGTCAACCCTGCCGACGCGTTGACGCACCAAGGTATTATTGCCAATCCGAATTGCTCGACCATACAGATGGTCGTGGCGCTGGCTCCTTTGCACCAGTTACTTCCCCTCAAACGGGTTATTGCCGATACCTATCAGGCAGCCAGCGGCGCCGGGGCAAAGGGTATGGAAGAACTCTACGAGCAAAGCAAGGCGCTCCTGACGGGGCAGGACTGGCCGCCGCAGACCTTTGCCTATCAGATAGCCTTTAACGTTATTCCGCAGATAGATGTCTTTTTAGACGACGGCAGCACCAAAGAAGAATGGAAGATGGTCGTCGAAACTCAGAAAATCCTGCATGCGCCGGAAGTGGCAGTTCAGGCCACCTGTGTTCGCGTACCGGTATTGCGCAGCCATAGCGAGGCCGTGCATGTCCAGTTCGACGCTGCCGAGCTGCCGCCGCTTGCCGACATTCGCGCTGTGCTGGAGGCTGCTCCGGGCATTGTCGTCGTGGACGACCCACAGACCCTAAGCTACCCGATGCCCATCGACATCAGCGGTACGGACGCAATCTACGTCGGTCGCCTACGCCGCGACCCGACGGTGGACGCGGGTATCAGTTTTTGGGTGGTTGCCGACCAGCTGCGCAAAGGAGCGGCGCTGAATGCCGTCCAAATTGCGCAACTGTTGCTCCCGACAGGACAGTAAAGGAGAACTTTTGTCAGTAGAAAAAACCCGCACCCAGCGTCTCGCGACGACTGGCGTCATCGCTGCGACCTACGCGGCGTTCAGCGTGATTGCTATGCAGACGCTGTCCATGTTCGCTTGGGGTCCGGTGCAGTTTCGCGTCAGCGAAGCGCTGGTCATTCTGCCCCTGTTTTTTGCCGAAGCGGTGCCGGGCTTGGCCATTGGCTGTCTGCTGGCAAATCTGGCAAACATTGCCATGGCGAGTACCGGCGCGATAGGACTGCTGGACGTGGTCTTCGGGACTCTGGCAACACTGCTGGGCGCGCTGTGGACGCGGCGGTTCCGGCAACATCCGGGCATTGCGCTGGCCGGTCCGGTAGTGACCAACGCCATCATCGTAGCTGCGTATCTGCCGATTATCCTCAAAGGTCTGGGGTATTACACGATACCCTTTACCACTATCGCGCTGGACGGCAGCGGCTATCTGGCGCTGTTCCTGTTCGGCGTCATCTCGGTCGGCATTGGCGAAGCCGTCGTCGTCTACGCCCTCGGCCTGCCCTTGGCAGCGCTCCTGAAACGTGCGCTAAAATTGTAGACCTGCGCTTGCGCTAACCCGGCACCCACGGCCCGGACATACCCAGCCCGGACACCCACACAGCCCGGACACACCCACGGCAAGTTGAACAAGTCAACGTGCCCTACTTTGTTGTTCGGGCCTACCCCGTCTATCCCCTGTCCCCCTCCCGTCCGTGCAATATCGGCGACAGGGGCTTATACAGCACAAACACCATAACGCCGTTAATCAGACACTTCAGCAGGTTGAAGGGCAGAGCCGTCGTCCACACCAGCGCCGTCGGCACCCCATAGGCCGGGTAGGACCAGAAATAGTTTAAGGCGACTGACACGACCGTCATCGCCACCGACCCCACCAGCAGCCCCGCCACCGCACCCCCGCGCGTTTTGCGTACCCGGTACACCATACCGACGCTCACCGCCAGCGCCAGGGCGGACACGCTGTCCATCACATACCCAATCGACCCGTTGCGAAAACCAGTCAACAGCCCGTGCAACAGGGCGCGCGCCAGCGCAACCGCCCCACCAATCACCGGCCCGAAGGCAAAGCTGCCCAACAAGGTCGGAATGTCTGACGGAGTGTACTTAAGGAAATCGGCAAAGGGCAAAATCGGGATGTCGATGATGAAACTGACCACTACCCCGACTGCGGTGAGCATTGCTGCCGTCACCAAACCCCGCGTCCTCCTACTTCGCAGACCACATACCTCCTGAAATCTCCCATCCGGACTCTTACCGTCGGCTTCGGAATTGCACCGAATCGGCCCCGTAACGTCGGGGTTTGCGGGCTGACGCTTCGGACGAAGTGAGTGCGCCCATTCATGGACGTACTCGCTCCGGCATCTCAAAGCTCACCGCCGGTGGGGAATTGCGCCCCGCCTCGAAACAAAAGCACCTTCATCCTAACACACCACCGCGCCGGAACGGGCAGCGTCTTTCTGACAGTCCCCAGGCAC